>JANPDQ010000186.1:0-12575 GCA_031431575.1 Polaromonas sp. | reverse complement strand
AAAGAGAAAACTCATGAAAACCTTCAGCGCAAAACCCGCTGACGTGGTGCACGAGTGGTTTGTGATTGACGCGACCGACAAGGTCCTCGGACGAGTAGCCAGCGAAGTTGCTCTCCGTTTACGCGGCAAACACAAGGCCATTTACACGCCTCACGTCGACACGGGTGACTTTATCGTCATCATCAACGCAGCCCAGCTCAAAGTCACTGGTGCCAAGTCGATCGATAAAATTTACTACCGCCACTCGGGCTACCCGGGCGGCATCACGGCGACCAATTTCCGTGACATGCAAGCCAAACACCCTGGCCGCGCGCTTGAAAAAGCCGTCAAAGGTATGTTGCCAAAAGGCCCATTGGGCTACGCCATGATCAAAAAGCTCAAGGTGTACGGTGGTGCAGAGCACCCACATACCGCGCAGCAGCCGAAGGTTCTGGACATTCCAGGCATTTCACTCAATGCACAACGTGCAGCAGGAGCCGCCAAATGATCGGTGAATGGAACAACGGCACTGGCCGCCGCAAATCAAGCGTCGCCCGTGTGTTCATTAAAAAAGGCACTGGCCAGATCATGATCAATGAGAAAGACATTCGCGTGTTTTTCGGTCGTGAAACGTCCATCATGATTTGCCGCCAACCCCTGTTTTTGACCAACCACGTTGAAACGTTTGACATCATGGTCAACGTGCATGGCGGCGGTGAGTCTGGCCAGGCAGGCGCAGTGCGCCACGGCATCACCCGTGCCCTGATTGACTATGACGCAGCTTTGAAGCCAGCGCTCAGCCAGGCAGGCTTTGTGACCCGCGACGCGCGCGAAGTTGAACGTAAAAAGGTCGGTTTCCGGTCAGCGCGCCGCCGCAAGCAGTTCAGCAAGCGTTAATCAGCAGGCGGTGGTTTTCACCACTCCCTCTAAAAGCCGCCCGGTGTATTCCTGGCGGCTTTTTTAATGCGTGCACAATGCGGATTCCGCGTTAACCGCGCTCCAGCACCGGTTTGCTCCAGCTTTGAAATTCAGACTTTTCCGCCGCCGACTCACTATCAGCTCGCCCCGCATGGCCGTACGCAGTGCCATGCCGTGGCCGATTCGCTGGATTTTGGGCGCCATCATGCTGGGGTTTTCCGCCGCCATTGCGCTGTGGGCATTTGAGTTTGGCAAGGGAATTACAGGGTTTGATGGCAAAGCCAAAGACGAGTTGATTGCCCTGCGCGCTGAGGTGCTGGCTCTGCGCAGTGACCGCGACAAAGCCCTGACCATTTCCAACACGTCGGGCAGCTTGCTTACCGCAGAAAAAGCAGCGCTTGATAAAGTTATCGGTCAGGTCAAACAGCTCGAGTCTGAAAACCGCCAGCTTCGTGATGACCTGGGGTTTTTTGAGAAATTGTTACCCGCCACCAACGCTGACGGCGTGTCCATTCGCAGTGTGCAGGCCGACCTGGTTTCTGCTTCTCAATTGCGTTGGCAAGTCTTGGTGATTCAGCCAGTCAAGGACGCGCCGGATTTCAATGGCAAACTCGATGTGACGATCAATGGCACCCTTGCTGGAAAGCCCTGGACCGCGACTTTGCCGGGCGGTCCGCAGGCTCTGAAATTCAAGCAATACCTCCGCGTAGAAGGGGTACTGGATTTGCCGCCGCTAGCCGTGGTAAAAACAGTGACGGCCAAAGTGGTTGAAGGCACTGCAACGCGGTCTGTTCAAACCTTCAAGTTGTAGTCTGAGTTCACCGTCAAGCTCGAAAAATGGACAAGAGGATTCAAGATGTTCGGCAAAAAAAAGCAACCCCCTATCAAAAGCCTGATTGCGCTCGGCACCTGTATTGAAGGCAACTTGAAGTTCACTGACGGCTTGCGCATTGACGGCGAAGTGATTGGTGACATTCGCGCCGCCGAAGGCTCGCCCAGTATTTTGGTGATCAGTGAATCCGCTTCGGTAACGGGTCAAATATTTGCTGACCACGTCATCATCAATGGCCGCGTGGCCGGGCCAGTGCACGCCTTTGAGTTACTGGAACTGCAGCCGAAAGCCAAAATTGTGGGTGACGTGTCTTACAAGGCACTTGAAATGCACCAAGGCGCTGCCATTTCAGGTCAGTTGCGTCCCAACATTGCTGAGGTAGAGGAAAAACCGATATTGAAGCTTGCGGCTAATAACGGCTAGGAGCCTGGGCGCCGCAGCTTGGGCACTGTTGGTATGTGTTGCCAGTGAGTGCTAACAATCGCTATTGGCTCGATGCCACACCGCTGTCGTGGTTAGGCTGAATGCGTTAACATGTGACTCAGATTTTGAAGATTGGAGCTATCTATGAGTGCAGTTGCTGAAGTGATTCAGGCCCCGATGGCCCAAATGCCAGATCCGTTCGTGTTTACTGACAGCGCGGCTGGCAAAGTTGCCGAGCTGATCGCTGAAGAGGGCAACCCGGATTTGAAGCTGCGCGTGTTCGTGCAGGGCGGTGGCTGCTCAGGGTTTTCTTACGGCTTTACGTTTGATGAAATCACCAACGACGACGACACCACCATGACCAAAAATGGCGTGTCGCTGCTGATCGATGCGATGAGCTACCAGTACCTGGTCGGCGCTGAAATCGACTACAAAGACGACCTGGAAGGCGCTCAGTTTGTGATCAAGAACCCCAACGCGACCAGCACGTGTGGCTGCGGTTCGAGCTTTTCAGCCTGAGCTTTTCACAGTCCATAAAAAACCGCCCTCGGGGCGGTTTTTTGTTGCCAGTCGAATGGGTTGGAGCAGAAAACTATCGCGGATAGACGGCGCCCAGTACGCGCAGGCCAGCAGCGCCTGTGACTGATGGCAAGTTGCCCGGCAAGCGGTGGGTGATTTGGCGGGCAAGCCATGCAAAGGCAGCCGCCTCGACCTGCAATGGGCCCAGGCCATGCGTGCTGGACGGCACCACTTTTAAAGACGGCAAGCCGACCTGCAAACGCTCCATCAGGTGTGTGTTGAATGCGCCACCGCCACACACAATAAGCTCTTTGCTATTATTTAAATAGCTGCTTGCGCTCGTAATACAAGCGCTAGAGGTCAACTCCGTCAATGTAAATTGAACATCCTGCGGGCGCGCACTGGAGAACGGAGCAAGTTTTGTTGCAAGCCAGTCCATGCTGAACAAGTCGCGCCCGGTACTTTTCGGCGGCGGTTTTACAAAGTAGGGCTCGTCAAGCAGGCTGACCAGCAAGGCATCGATGCGCTGGCCGGTTGCAGCCCATTCGCCGCCGTTGTCAAAAGGCTGGCCAGTGTGTTTTTGGCACCAAGCGTCCATTAAGGCGTTACCTGGCCCGCAATCAAATCCAAGAATGTCGCCAGATACTGACGAAGCAGGCAACACACTCAAGTTGGAGATGCCGCCGATATTGAGCACCAGCGTCCTAGCGTTGGCCTTGCCAAATACGCTGTGGTGAAAAGCGGGCACCAGCGGCGCGCCTTGGCCGCCAGCAGCAACATCGCGGCTTCTAAAGTCCGCCACCACATCAATGCCTGTTCGCTCGGCGAGCAAGGCCGGGTTGTTCAGTTGCAGTGTGTAGCTTGCGTCGCTGCTTGCCTGCTGCGGTCGGTGCCTGACCGTTTGGCCGTGTGCGCCAATTGCGGTGATATCTTTTGCTGTGACGTACGCCGTCGCCAGCAATGCGGCTACGACTTGACTGTAGACGCTGGCCAGCTGGTTGGCGCTTAAAGCGGCTCGGTGCAGTTCGTTGTGGGCGGGGCTGTTCAGTGCCAGTAGCTCGGCTCGAAATTCGTCGGTAAAAACCTCGGTTGCGTTGGCCAATACTTTAAGTTGCGGCCCCGAAAAATCCACCAGCACCCCATCAGCGCCATCAAGCGATGTACCTGACATCAGGCCGATGTAAAGCTCGGCCATACCGATTATTCGGTGCGGCTTTGGCCCATTGTGGCTGCTGCCTGCAGTTGGCTGCCGATCACAGACGCCAACTGCTTGAACTGTCCCATGGCAGCTTGCGGCACTTCAACGGCATTGCTTTGCTTGGCAATGGTCATCGGGTCTTGGTGTACGCCACTGACGCGGAATTCAAAATGCAAGTGCGGGCCAGTTGACCAGCCGGTGGAACCTACCAGGCCAACGGTGTCGCTTTGGCTGACCTTTTGGCCAACACGCACATTGATTTTGCTAAGGTGTGCGTACAGCGTTTCGTGATCGTTTCGATGTTTGATGATGACGACATTGCCATAACCACCCTGAACGCCTGCGAATGACACAACGCCGTCGCCCACGGTGCGTGCGGGCGTACCGGTGGGCGCTGCAAAGTCTGTTCCCAAGTGGGCGCGCCATTTTTGCAAAATCGGGTGAAATCGCATTGAAAACCCGCTGGTCACGCGTGAAAACTCAAGCGGCGAGCTAAGGTAGCCTCGGCGCAGGCTTTTGCCGTCAAGCGTGTAGTAGCCGCCTTTGTTGGCAACGCCGTTTGAGTCTGCTCCTGGCGCCTGGTACCACATGGCTTGGTGCGCCTTGCCTGCATTGACAAACTCTGCCGACAGAACGCGGCCTGCGCGCATGGGCTCGCCATCGGCTTCCAGGGTTTCGTACACCACATTAAATCGGTCACCCTTGCGCAGCGCTCTGCGAAAGTCAATGTCGGTTGAGAACATCTCAGCGATTTGGGTCGCGACGTGGTCGGGCACACCGGCATCGTCCGTTGCAGCGAACAAAGAGGTTTGAATCACGCCGCTGGCAAGGCGCGAATTGGCAATATAAGGAGCGGTTTCAACACGTGATGAAAGCCCTGCAGCCGTGCGCTCGACGACCAAGCGCTTGAAGTGGCCGTCGTCTTCAGCAGGCCAGCGCACGGTAAGCTTTTGCAGCTCTTGCGCGTCCGTAACTTCGGCATTGACGTTTTTACCGGCGCGACCAGCCAGCAAAACTTTGGCGTTGGTATCTTTGCGCAAAAACGCAGCGGCAGCCGGGTCGTTGATGTTCAGTCGCTTGAGCAGGGTGTCGAAAGTGTCGCTGCTGCGAACGCTGTCGGTGCGGTAGAGTTTGAATTTGTGGTCGGCCAGCGCGTCTAGCTGCGATTGCACCTGCTGCGTCTGCACAGCCTCAAGCACCTGGCGCACTGGCAAATCAGCTGCATCAGGTGCCAGCGGGGCAACGCCAAACGCGGTAACGCCCGTGCCCAGCAAAAGCGCAGCCAAGCTACCAGCAAGGCGCTTTGGGTGTCGCCGCAGGCTCGATGCAATGCAATGGGGAATGGAAATCAGATCAGCAAATGTCGAAGCAAGAGTCAAAGTATGTGGTCCCAAGCAAAGCAAGTCTTCAGGGCAAACTACCGGACACTAAAATAGCGCCATCTGTAGGAGACCTGAGAGTATATCTGTCAGCAGATGCCTAAAAGTGTAAAAACCCCTTATGAATCATCAAGTTTCAAATTCGCAAGTTACAAATTTCCCGGTGACGGACAGCGTCAAAAACGCTCTGGCTATTTCCCTTCGCGGCTGTGAGGAGCTGATTCCGCAGGATGAATGGGTCAAAAAGCTGGCCAAATCAGAAGCAACTGGAGTGCCATTGCGCATTAAATTTGGCATGGATCCGACCGCGCCTGACCTGCATTTGGGTCACTCTGTAGTGTTGAACAAAATGCGCCAGTTCCAAGACATGGGTCACATCGTCATCCCTCTTATTGGCGACTTCACCACCACGATTGGCGACCCGTCCGGGCGTAACAGCACCCGTCCGCCACTGAGCCGCGAGCAAATTGAGGCCAATGCGCAGACCTACTTTGACCAGATTCGTTTGGTGCTGGACATGGGCACGGCCGAGGTCCGCTACAACAGCGAATGGTCAGACCCGCTGGGCGCACGCGGCATGATTCAGCTGGCGGCCAAATACAACGTAGCCCGCATGATGGAGCGTGACGACTTCAACAAACGTTTCAAGGCTGGGCAAGCCATCAGCGTGCATGAGTTTTTGTACCCGCTGATGCAGGGCTACGACTCGGTGGCGCTGAAAAGCGACCTGGAACTGGGCGGAACCGACCAAAAATTCAATCTGCTGGTCGGCAGGCATTTGCAAGCCGAATACGGCCAGGAGCCGCAATGCATTTTGACCATGCCGCTGCTTGAAGGCCTGGACGGCGTGGAGAAAATGTCAAAAAGCAAGAACAACTACATCGGCATTTCAGAAGACGCCAACACCATGTACGCCAAGGTGCTGAGTATTTCTGACGTGCTGATGTGGAAGTGGTACACCTTGCTGAGTTTTAAAAGTGAGGCAGACATTGCGGCATTAAAAGGCGAGACCGAGGGCGGGCGCAACCCGAAAGACGCCAAAGTCATGTTGGCCAAAGAAATCACCGCACGCTTTCATTCAGTTGCGTTGGCTGATAGCGCGGAGCAAGACTTTATTAACCGCAGCAAGGGCGGCGTGCCCGATGAGATTGAAGAGCGCACCATTTCAGGCGCGCCGATGGGAATTGGGGCTGTGCTCAAAGCCGTTGGCTTGGCCTCGTCAGGTGGTGATGCGACACGGCTGATTGATGGAGGTGGCGTGCGGGTCGATTCCAGCGTGGTCAGCGACAAAGGCCTGAAGCTGAACGCCGGGACCTACGTGGTCCAAGTCGGCAAGCGCAAGTTTGTGCGTTTGACTTTGGGCTGACATCCATCCTTAGCGAGCACCGGCCCGCTCCAGCATTTGCACCATCTCGCCGTAGCCGCGTGATTTGGCCAGTTGCAGCGGCGTGGTGCCCTGGCGGTCCGTCAGTTGATGACTGGCTCCCGCAGCCAGCAGCGCGCGCAGGCACTCCTGATGCCGCGCACCGCCGTTACCCAGCACGATAGACTCGATCAGTGCTGTCCAATGCAGGTTGTTGACATGGTCCAGCGGCGCACCCGCAGCAATCAACTGCTTGACCACGCCATCATGGCCCAGATGCGCGGCGGCGATCAGGGCGGTGCCGTCGTAGCGGCTGGTGATCAGCTTCGCATTGGCACCCAGCCCCAAGAGCACGCGCAAGGTTTCTTCATCGTCCGCCACCGACGCAATCGTGATGCCGTCGTAGCGGTCGTTTTCCAGCAGATTGATGTTGGCTCCGGCCTTGACCAAGGCGCGAATGGCGTCCCGCTGCCGCGCAAAGGTAGCGACGTGAAGCGGCGTTCGGCCATTGCTGTCCCGTGCATTCAGCGCTACTTTTGCTGTGGCCAGTTTTTCAATTTGCGCTACATCACCTGTCTGAGCGGCTGCATGCAAGCCTTTGTACTGGGCGATTTCAGAAGCGTTAGGGGCGACTTGTGCGGCGGCGGGCCAAGCCACGGTCGTGCCAATGCTGCAAATAGCAGCGAGCACGATGCCATGCAATTTGAAATGAAAGTTCAATAGATTCATAAGCAGTCTCCTGGTTTTATGGCAGGTAGTGGTTAATACATTAAGCTTGTTTTTGCTATGAAATATATAGCTGCTTACGCCCATATTTATTGGTTTACAGGCCTATTTAATGCCTGAAAAACGTTAAATTCACTCACACATACGGGTTTTTAATGCCCAAACCCGCCAATACTGCGATTTCACGCGCTTCCATCGCATCAGCGTCTTCCGCCGAGGTTTCATGGTCGTAGCCCTGCGCGTGCAGTGTGCCGTGTACCAGCAAGTGTGCGTAGTGGTCATGCAGCGTTTTTTTATTCTCCTTCGCTTCTTTGGCCACCACAGGCGCGCAGAGCACCAGGTCGGCGGTGACCAATGGCGCGCGGGTGTAATCGAACGTCAGCACGTTGGTGGCGTGGTCCTTCTGGCGGTAGTCACGGTTCAGCGCTTGGCCTTCTTCACTGTTCACGATACGCACCGTGATCTCCGCATCACTTTCAAGCGCATGACGAATCCAGCGGGCGACGCTGTGGCGCGGCAAGGCGGCGCGGTGGCGATCGGCGTCTTTGATGTCACCGAATTGCAGTGACAAAGACAGGTTTTTAAGTACCATTTTTGCTTACAGCCGTTTTTTTACGGGCGCGAGGGGCTATTGATTTAATAGCACTCTCTGGATCTTTCGTTATTTTGTCGACGCCGGCTGGTGCTTTATCCAGAGCGGGCGCTGTTCGATCGTATGCATCCACAATCCGCGCCACCAGCGGATGTCGCACCACGTCCGCGCTGGTCAGCCGGGTAATCGCAATGCCGTTGACGCGCTTTAAAACCCGCTCTGCGTCCACCAGCCCACTGAGCTGCGTGCGCGGCAAATCCACCTGGCTCACATCACCCGTGACCACTGCCTTGCTCCCGAAGCCGATGCGGGTTAAAAACATCTTCATCTGCTCAGGCGTGGTGTTTTGTGCCTCGTCCAGAATCACAAACGCGTGGTTCAGCGTGCGGCCACGCATGAACGCCAGCGGCGCAATTTCAATTTGCTGGCGCTCAAATGCTTTTTGCACGCGCTCAAAACCCATCAACTCGTGCAGCGCGTCCCACAGTGGGCGCAGGTACGGGTCAACTTTTTGGCTCAAATCACCCGGCAAAAAGCCTAGCCGCTCGCCTGCTTCTACAGCCGGGCGGGTCAGCACAATGCGCTGCACCGCGCTGCGCTCCAGCGCATCCACCGCACAGGCAACTGCCAAATAGGTTTTGCCGGTACCCGCAGGGCCAATGCCAAAGGTGATGTCGTGCGTGGCAATGTTCTCCAAGTAGGCGCCTTGATTCAGGGTACGGGCACGCAGGTCAGCGCGCCGTGTCGTCAGCGTAGTGCTGCCGTCTGGAGCGTGCTTTAACGCGGTATCGCCAGACATCATTAGTTGCACCGTCTCCTCGGCGATCGGCCGCTGCGCCATTTCATACAACGCCTGCAGCACTTCAAGTGCTTGCGTAGCGCGCGCCTTGGTGCCGTCGATTTTGAACTGCTCAAAGCGGTGGGCAATCGTCACATCCAAGCCCACTTCAATCGTGCGAATATGCGCATCCATCGGCCCGCACAAGTTGCCCATGCGGGTGTTGTTCGGCGGGGTAAAGGTGTGGCGGAGGATCAAAGTTGGGTTGTCCTGAAAAAGGTTGTTCTGTGATTGTCCGCTGATATTG
The DNA here is from genome assembly GCA_031431575.1 of Polaromonas sp. Taxonomy (GTDB): domain Bacteria; phylum Pseudomonadota; class Gammaproteobacteria; order Burkholderiales; family Burkholderiaceae_C; genus Polaromonas. The sequence continues at coordinate 3,561 of JANPDQ010000186.1, read as the reverse complement.
GGCCCAAGGGGTCACTGATAACATTGCCCCATGATTGGACGAATTCAAGGCTTGCTGGCCGAAAAGAACCCGCCAGAAATTCTGGTCGACTGCAATGGCGTGGGTTACGAGCTGCTGGTGCCCATGAGCACGTTTTACAACTTGCCTGGTTTGGGTGAAAAAGTCAGCCTGCTCACGCATTTTGTGGTGCGTGAAGACGCGCAAATCCTTTATGGTTTTACAACTTCAACCGAGCGTGCGGCTTTCAGGCAACTGGTCAAAATATCCGGCGTTGGCCCACGTACCGCGCTCAGTGTGCTCAGCGGCATGAGCGTTGAAGAGCTCAGCCAAGCCGTGACCCTGCAAGAGCCAGGCCGCATCATCAAGGTACCGGGTATCGGGAAAAAAACCGCCGAGCGTTTGTTGCTGGAACTCAAAGGCAAGCTCGGCGCAGACATCGGCGTGAACGTCAGTATCAGCAACGACAGCCAGTCAGACATCTTGCAGGCACTGGTAGCTCTGGGCTACAGCGACCGAGATGCGGCGCTGGCTTTGAAGGCGCTGCCAAAGGATATTGGGGTGAGTGATGGGATTAAGTTGGCGCTGAAGGCGCTGGCGAAGTAAGTTGACCACATGACCATCCAAACCGACGACTTCAACCTGGCTGATCTGCCGCCGCACAGGCGCGTGATCTCCAGCGCGCCTGACTCCCCCAAAGAAGAAGCCATTGAGCGCGCGCTGCGGCCCAAGCTGTTTGACGAGTACGTGGGCCAAACCAAGGTTCGTGAGCAGTTGGAGATTTTTATTGGCGCCGCCAAAAAACGCAGTGAGGCGCTGGACCATGTGCTGCTGTTTGGCCCGCCGGGTTTGGGTAAAACCACACTCAGCCACATCATTGCGCATGAGCTGGGCGTGAACATGCGGCAGACCAGCGGGCCGGTGCTTGAAAAGCCCAAAGACCTGGCGGCGCTGCTAACGAATCTTGAGAAAAACGATGTGCTTTTCATCGATGAAATTCACCGTCTGAGCCCGGTGGTCGAAGAGATTTTGTACCCCGCGCTGGAGGACTACCAGATTGACATCATGATTGGTGAAGGCCCGGCGGCGCGCAGCATCAAACTTGATTTGCAGCCTTTCACGTTAGTAGGCGCAACGACCCGTGCCGGCATGCTGACCAACCCGCTGCGCGACCGCTTTGGCATCGTCGCGCGGCTGGAGTTTTACACCGCTGAAGAACTCGCGCGCATCGTCAAGCGCAGTGCGGGTTTGCTGAATGTGCCGACGGATGAAGAGGGTGGTTTTGAGATTGCACGCCGCTCACGCGGCACACCGCGCATTGCCAACCGCTTGCTTCGCCGTGTGCGTGATTTTGCCGACGTGAAAGGCAAAGGCGAAATCACGTTAGACATTGCCAACAAAGCCCTCGCCATGCTCGACGTAGACCCTCAGGGCTTTGACGTGATGGACCGCAAGCTGCTCGAATGCGTGATTCACCGCTTCGACGGCGGTCCGGTGGGGCTGGACAACATCGCCGCCAGCATAGGCGAAGAGCGAGACACGATTGAAGACGTGATTGAGCCGTATCTGATTCAGCAAGGCTACTTGCAGCGCACGCCGCGCGGGCGTATTGCCACGCTGGCAGCGTATCGCCATTTGGGGGTTGCGCCGCCTGCCAATGGAAACGAACTGTTCCCGTAGTTCACAGGCAAGGGGTTGTTTAATCAACTCACCGCTTCGTCCAGCACGCCATCACCCAGGTGCTGCGTATCGGCCCAGCCCACCAGGGTAAAACCTTCGGGCGTCCACAGTAGCCGGTTGATGGCAGCGTTGCCCAGCTCCCAGGTGCGGGGGGCTTGAATTTCAAGACGCGTCGCGGCACGGTACAGCACATCCATTACGCCGCCGTGGCCCACCAGTGCGATTTGTTCGCCAGGGTGGAGTGAAGCAAGGCGGGTCGCGGCTTCTAAAACGCGGGCACGCAGGGCAATCAATGTCTCGCCGCCATTTGGCGCAAACTCCGGGTCGCGTTTGCGCCAGCGCAATGATTGGTCTGGCAGCGCGGCTTCAATTTCAGCAAATGTTTTTCCCTCAAAATCGCCGAAATGGCGTTCGCGCAAGCCCTCTTCTGCAGTGACGCTGATGCCATGGGTTCTCGCTACATACTGTGCAGTTTCCCAGGCGCGGGTCAAGTCACTTGCGTAAATGACGTCGATTGGGTCTTCACTCAGCGCCTGTGCCAGCCGTTCGGCTTGCCAGCGTCCAGTGGCGCTAAGGGGAATGTCGAGGTGGCCCTGAATACGGGTATCGACATTCCATTCGGTTTCGCCATGGCGGATGGCGATGATGCGGGTTGGTTCAATAAAGCTCATCTGGGTATTTCAACATTCACGCGGCGGGTACCGGCAGGCGGCTGCGGAAAGCCGAGCATCGCTGAATCCAACATGGCGGGCAGCACGGCGAAAAAATCGCCCGACGGGCCATCGTTCAACGCGCGGGTTTCAAACACCACTTTTTGGGTACTCAATTCACGCATCAAGATGGTTACGCTGCGTTTGTAATACGGCGTGCTGAAGCCAAACGGAAACGACAAGCCCAAAGACCCGCCCATGTTGCCGCCACCAATAAAGACAGCGGGGCCGCCAACGCCAAAGCCACCGTCCGGGTAACGCTGAAGAGTTTCAGTGGCGACCAGAACTTGTACGGCGTAACGTGCGTCCGGCGGGCTCAAAACCAAACCGACCTTTGCCAAACTGGTGGCGGCAATTGATTCGATGCGGTCTTGCTCTGCAGCGGCGGTGATTTGTGATGGAAGGCGCTCAAACCGATAGCGTGTGCTGGGGCCAGGAGGCGCTGCTGTCCAGGCTGAAAATGCGGTCACGTCGCTGTCTACCAGGCGCATGCCTGTGCAGCCGGACAGGATAATGCTTACTATAAAAATAGTAGCTGTTTGCGCCCGTATTAATTGGTTAAAAAGCATATTCGTACCTAATTTTGACGATGCATTCGCGTTATGCACTAACAATCGACAAGCCTGGCAAACCGCTCTGATATGGCGCAGTGAAGTCGTCCGCATCGAAGGCTTTGTCACCGTCGCTACTGGCTACGCCGGTGGTTTGAATGCCTTTGAAGTCATGGCGCTTGCCGTCCATCAAATGCGACGGCACGATATTTTGTAAGGCTGAGAACATGTTTTCAATCCGGCCCGGAAATTTCTTGTCCCACTCGCGCAGCATGTTGCCGACTTGCTTGCGCTGCAAATTCTCTTGGCTGCCGCACAGCGTGCACGGAATGATGGGAAAGTCTTGAATGGCTGCCCAGCGGCTCAGGTCTTTTTCGGGCACATAGGCCATCGGGCGAATCACAATGTTTTTGCCATCGTCGCTGACCAGTTTGGGCGGCATGCCTTTGAGCTTGGCGGCGAAAAACATGTTCAAGAAAAAAGTTTGCAACATGTCGTCGCGGTGGTGTCCAAGTGCAATTTTGGTTGCGCCCAGCTCGCCCGCCACGCGGTACAAAATGCCGCGCCGCAACCGCGAACATAGCGAGCAAAGCGTTTTACCTTCAGGAATCACACGCTTGACG
>JANPDQ010000185.1:0-1876 GCA_031431575.1 Polaromonas sp. | reverse complement strand
CATACCCACGCGCCAGGTTTTTGCGGGCGCAGCGTCTAACGCCACAGCAAATCCGCTAACAGCCTCGGCAAACCAGGCGACATCGCGCACGGTGCTGGCAAACAGGCCCACGGTGTCGAGCGACCATGAAAAGCATTTGATTCCCGACGTGGGCAGCAGGCCGTAGCTGGGCTTGAAACCTGTGACGCCGCAATACGACGCAGGGCGGATCACTGATCCCCCGGTTTGCGTGCCGACTGCAAACGGCACCAAGCCCGCAGCGACAGCGGCGGCCGAGCCTGCCGATGAGCCACCCGGCGTGCGGCCCGGTGCGTTGGGGTTAAGCGTTGTAGTGGGGCTTAAAAAAGCAAACTCGGTGGTACTGGATTTGCCAATCACCAGCCCGCCAGCGCGGCGTACCGCTCCAACAATCGCAGCATCTACTCTGGGTGTTTGCTCGGCCATTGTGCCGACCGCATACAGGGCAGAGCCGTAGCGCGTTGGCATATTTGCTGTGTCAATGATGTCTTTCAGCGCAACCGCCAATCCCTGCAGCGGCCCTATTTTTCCGCCAAGCTGCAGCTGCCTTAATTCAGTGACTGCAGCAGGCAAATCAAGCCGTGCGGTGAACGCGCCCAGCGCTGCGTCTTCAGCATCCATTCGCGCCAGCGTTGCAGTTAGCAGGTCAGCAGCATTGAGCGTGCCAGCGGCTAATCGCGCTGCTGTGGCGGCTGCAGACATTTATCTAATCGCCTGCAACGCCGAGGTTTGTGCAAACACCGTTTGCCCCCAGTTGGCCGACAGCTCAAAGCGGTAAGTCTGGCTACTCAGGCCCTTGTTGGGCCCAGCGCTGCTTTGCAGGCGAATGTAGTAAACGCCGGGCTTCAAGTCGCCTAGCACCAATGATGTTTGACCGCTTGTGCCCGCGACATTCAGGACGTTTTGGGCAAGCGCAGCGTCGCTTGCCACCACCGCTGTGAAGCCATCGGCTGGCATCACTTGCCCGCTTGCAAGCTGGCCAGCCCAGCTTAATACGGCCTTGCCGTCGACCAGGCTGATACTGGAGTCCGTCACGCGCCATTGCCCGTCTTTCACCGCAATCAGTTTGACGCTGTCAAAGCCTTCAAGTCCCACAGCATCAATGCCGCGCACGCGGGCAAACCATGCTCCGTTGGGCAGGGTGCTGAGGTCGGCGGCGGCGGTGTCAACTTTTAAGTCGCGCACGATTTTGTCGAACTTCTCGTCGCTGGACACTTGCAGGCGGTAGGCGCTTGCGCCAGCCAGCGCGGGCATTACAAAACTTGCCAGCGGCTTGAGCACGTCGCTTGAAACTACAGACAAATCCGGCGCGGGCAGCAGCATCGCAACCTTGACTTCTTTTTCAAGCGGCTTGATCACCGCGCCCGTGCCCAGCGGCAGGTCTGCGCCAACACCCTGCGCGGGGTTGTCGGCGCGCACGTTGCCTTCAATGACTTCGGTGCGTGCGCTTTTGGTGGTGGGGTCGTCAAACGCGACCCTGAAAGCCGTGCCGCGCACGCCCACCAAGGATGTTGGCGTTTCAATTTGCAGTGGTGTGGCGCGTTGCACAGCTTTTGAAGCAACTGCCTCCAACGTGCCCTGCGTCAAGCGCATCAGCCCTGAAAACCAGTTGCTTGAGCCACTTGATTCGCTTGCTCGGCCCGCGCCGCTTTTAAGTGCGTAGTTGCGATTGGTGACGACTTCAGCCAGCGAGTTCGGCAAGATTTTGATGCGGCTACCGTCGCCCAGTTCAATGACGGCTGAGCTGTTGTCACCGGTTTGAATGCTGTTGCCATCAGCAACCGCGCTGCCAACTTGCAGCGCGCCATTTTTAGAGGTCACGCTGCCCTCAGCACTGACCACCTTGCCGCCGGCTGGA
>JANPDQ010000184.1:0-4120 GCA_031431575.1 Polaromonas sp. | reverse complement strand
GAAGACGTGCTGGTGCCGCCGGTCAATGGCTGGATAACGCCGTCGCAGACCGCCGAACGCTACGCGCAAATCAATGACTTTGAACGCCTCTTGAGTGAAACTGGCACGGTTATTTTGAAGTTCATGCTGCACATCAGCAGTGACGAGCAAAAGCAGCGCTTGCAAGAGCGCATTGACGACCCTGCCAAGCACTGGAAGTTTTCACTGGGCGACCTGGACGCACGCAAGCAGTGGAAGGAATACCAAAAAGCGTACGAAGCGCTGCTGAACGCAACCAGCACCACATGGGCGCCCTGGACGGTGGTGCCTGCCAACTCGAAAACGCACCGCAACCTGATGGTTGCAACGCTGGTAGTGGAGGCGCTTCGAAAGCTCAAGCTGCGGTTTCCGCCGAGCGATCCGAAGCTAAATGGCTTAACCATTGAGTAATTTTTACGTCAGCAAATGCACGCATTCAATAGATAAATCTTGGTAAAAACCCCCTTTCAAGAAGTAGCAATTTGATAGACGATGTGCATGCTTACCGTATTTACCAACCAACCGGAGACAAGTCATGCCAACCAATAAAGTTCCCAGCCGCCGTAGTCTTTTAAAGGGCGCTGCTGTTGCCGCTGGCGCAATGTCAGCGCCAATGATTGCCACCGCGCAAACTACTACCACGCTTCGCTTTCAAAGCACATGGCCAGCCAAAGATATTTTTCACGAATACGCCAACGACTTTGCCAACAAAGTTAATTTGATGGCCAGCGGCAAGCTGAAAATTGAAGTGCTGCCATCCGGCTCAGTCGTGCCAGCTTTTCAGCTGCTTGAAGCTGTGAACAAAGGCACGCTCGACGGCGGCCACGGGGTGGTGGCTTACCACTACGGCAAAAACAATGCCTTGGCGCTTTGGGGTTCTGGCCCAGCTTTTGGCATGGACCCGAACATGGTGCTGGCCTGGCACAACTACGGCGGCGGCAAGGCGCTGCTGGAGGAAATCTACAAGTCCATGAACATGGACGTGGTCTCGTACCTGTACGGCCCTATGCCCACGCAGCCGTTCGGCTGGTTCAAAACCCCCATCGCGAATGTGGCGCAGCTCAAGGGTGTGAAGTTCCGCACCGTTGGCCTGGCCGTTGACATGTACACCGACATGGGCGCTGCGGTTAACCCGCTGCCAGGCGGCGAGATTATTCCTGCGCTGGACCGCGGCCTGCTGGACGCAGCCGAGTTCAACAACGCCACGTCTGACCGCATTTTGGGCTTTCCAGACGTCGTGAAGAATTGCATGCTGCAGTCGTTTCACCAGTCAGGTGAGCAGTTTGAAATTTTGTTCAACAAAACCAAGTTCAACGCACTGCCGGCAGAACTCAAGGCCATCGTTGACTTCAGCGTACAGGCCGCCAGTGCCGACATGAGCTGGAAGGCGATTGAGCGCAATTCCAAAGACTACATTGACCTGAAAAAGCAGGGTATCAAGTTCTACAAAACCCCCGACTCCATTCTCAAGGCCCAACTGGCTTCGTGGGACAAAATCATTGAGAAGAAGAGCGCTGAAAACCCAATGTTCAAGACCATTCTTGCGTCGCAAAAAGCTTACGCCGAGCGCGCTGGCCAGTGGCAAAACGACTACATGGTGGACTTCAAAATGGCTTACAACCACTACTTTGGCAAGGGCGCGAAAAAGGCCTGATCTATAAAACCTGGGTGCTTGACTTATTGCGCGCATCACACCAGCCACACCGGGCAACTGGGTGGCTGGTTTGTTTTTTGAAAAGAGAGAAATGAAAGTTCAAACACTCCTGCACACCGCAGACGGGATTAGTACCTGGGTCGGTAAAGCTTTTTCGTGGTTGATTGTGGTGCTCATGCTGCTGGTTGTTGCTGAAGTTTTCAAGCGCTATGCGCTGAACGCGCCCACGGCTTGGGTGTTTGATGCCAGCAACATGCTGTACGGCACCCTCTTCATGATGGGCGGTGCTTACACGCTGGCCCAAGACGGCCATGTGCGGGGGGATTTTTTGTACGGCAACTTCAAGCCGCGCACGCAGGCCAGCCTTGACCTGGTGCTGTACGTCGTATTTTTTCTGCCTGGTGTGGCAGCACTGACATGGTCGGGCTGGACATATTTTCAAGACTCGTTGGCTATCAATGAGCAAACCTTTAACGCCGACCCATTGCCGGTGTATCCGTTCAAATTCATGATTCCTTTTGCTGGCGCACTGGTGTTGATGCAGGGCGTCTCGGAAATTATTCGCTGCGTGGTTTGCCTTAAAACCGGCGCCTGGACGCCGCGCCTGAAAGACGCGCAAGAGTCTGATGTCGTCGCGCAGCAGCTAGAGAGCAGTGAGCACATAGACGAAGAAACCAAACGCATGGCTATCGAAAAATCTGCTGGAATGAAGGGTTAGTCATGTCGAATGCTGCTTTGGGTTTGACGATGCTTTGCCTGATCATTGTGGTGATCATGCTGGGATTTCCCACCGCCTTTACCCTTATGGGATTGGGTATGTTGTTTGGCTTTGTTGCTTTTTATGACCCGTCGATGCCGTGGCTCGACAACAAAATTTTCCCGCTGATGGTGCAGCGCGCTTTCGGTGCGATGAACAACGACGTACTCCTGTCTATTCCGCTGTTTGTGCTGATGGGCTACATCATGGAGCGCGGCGCACTGGTCGACAAAATGTTCCAAAGCGTGCAGCTCGCCTTTCGCAAGCTGCCCGGCTCATTGGCTGTTACCACGCTGGTGATTTGCACCTTCTGGGGTATTGCCAGCGGCTTGGTGGGTGCGGTGGTGGTGCTGATGGGCGTGATTGCCATGCGGCCTATGCTGAACGCGGGCTACGACACACGTCTGGCGGCTGGCGTCATCACTGCTGGCGGCACGCTTGGCATTTTGATTCCGCCGTCCGTGATGATCATTGTGTACGCAGCCGTCGCGGGCCAGTCAGTGGTCAAGCTGTATGCGGCTGCGATGTTTCCCGGCTTCTTTCTCGCGTTTCTGTATCTGGTGTATGTCATCGGCTGGTGCATGCTCAACCCAAAAATTGCGCCACGCCTCCCGATAGAGCAAACCAAGGCAGCTATTTCCCCGTGGGTGGCGCATATTTCGTCCAGCTATTCGCGTTTCATGCTGCCGGCGTTGCTGATGGCGCTGGTCTCCCCTGCCAAAGCCATGCGCAGCGGTGTTCAAGGCGTCAACGTCAAGTGGTGGCAAATTTTGGCGTCAGTGGCGCGCGCATTTGCGCCTGTAATTCTTGCTGCGGCCACGCTTGGCGCAGTGTTTTGGTACGTCACCATTCACTCACAAAAGGACAATATTGCCGCAACCGCAGCGACTTCCCAGGTGGCTGAAAAGTCTGGCGTGGCAAGCCAAAACGCCTCAGGCGGAGTGCAAGAACCTCCCGCAGCAAGCGGCGGCGTACAAGAACCTCCTGCAGCAAGTGGTGGATTGCAAGAGCCACCCAAAGACGGCGAGCTACAAGCGCCGCCGGGCTCAGGTGGCGTGCAAGAACCCCCGGGTGCAGAGGCCAGTACAACCGCTGCAGTTAAAGACGAACCCTTAAAGCAAATGGGCGGCGATGATCCCACCAATGCGCCAAAAACTGAACCGGTACCAGAGAGTTTTTACACCGGCTTTTTGATTGTGTGCTTGATCACACTCGCGCTGCTGGCCTATTACTACTCCAAGTTTGATGCAGAGCAGTACGAAATCTTGTCGATGCTGATCCACTCGGTTGCGCCTTTGGCCATTCTGACGTTTATCGTGCTTGGCGTAATTTTGTTCGGCATCACCACCGCTACAGAATCAGCAGCGGTGGGCGCTACAGGTGCGTTTTTAATGGCCTGGCAGGCAGGTACGCTCAACTTCCAGAAAATCAAAGAGGCGGTGTTTTTAACCTCTAAAACCACGTCAATGGTGTGCTGGCTGTTTGTGGGCTCAGCGCTGTTCTCCGCCGTGTTTGCCATTTTGGGTGGGCAGCGCTTGGTAGAGACTTGGGTTTTGAGCATGGACTTGACGCCGTTTCAGTTTTTGCTGCTGTCGCAAGCGATCATTTTCATCCTCGGCTGGCCGCTGGAATGGACTGAAATCATTGTGATTTTTGTGCCGATTTTTTTGCCGCTGTTGGCGCACTTCCAG
>JANPDQ010000183.1:0-4672 GCA_031431575.1 Polaromonas sp. | reverse complement strand
AACTGGTTGCCTGATGCGCCGCGAATCGGCATAGCGCCCAACTCTTCTACCGCCTGAAACTGGCCCTGAATCCTGACCTGCACCACGTCCAATGGCGTTTGCACCGCGCCCGAAGGCTCAACCGCGTTTTGCTGCCCGATTTGTGCAAGCACTTGGTTGAAATCAATTCCCAACTGGGCCAAGCGTTTCTGCGAAATTTCAATAAACACTTTTTCGTCTTGCGCGCCAAATAATTCGACCTTGGACACATCTGGCACGCGCAGCAGCTGCTGGCGCACGCCGTCGGCAAGCGTTTTTACTTCTGCGTAGCTGAACCCGTCGGACTCCAGCGCGTAGATCACGCCATACACATCGCCAAAATCGTCGTTAAAAAACGGCCCTTGAACGCCCGCTGGCAGGGAGCCACGCATATCACCAATCTTTTTGCGAACTGCGTACCACACAGCCGGAACTTCAGATGCTTTTGAAGAGTCCTTGATCTGAAAAATAATCTGCGACTCACCGGGCTTGGAGTAACTGCGAATCTTGTCGGCGTATGGCACCTCTTGCAGCGTGCGCTCAAGTTTGTCGGTGACTTGCTCGGCCACTTGCTGGGCAGTAGCACCGGGCCAAAACGTGCGTACCACCATAGCGCGAAAAGTAAATGGCGGGTCTTCGTCTTGGCCCAGCTGAAAATATGCACCGGCTCCAAGTACTAGCAGCACCAACATGAGATAGCGCGTCAGCGCGGCGTGCTCTAACGCCCACTTGGACAGATTGAATTTGGCGGGCGTTGCTGCCGATGAAGATTCTGGGGAGGACATGAGACTACTTGGCAGTGGACGCAGAGGAAGCAGAGGCTGCAGCTACCGCTGATGCAGCGGACACCGGCATTTTTGCTATTAAATTAGGACCTGCTTGCGCCTGAATTGATTGGGCAATCGGCACATTTTCTTTATAAATAGTGACTTTTTGGCCTGCGGTCAGCACATGCACACCCGCACTGACCACCAGCATGCCGGGCTGCAAGCCAGCGGCAATAACTGCCTCATTGCCGTCAGCAGTGGCAATTTGCACTTCTTGCGACTTCAGCGTCATGCTGGTTTTGTCCAGCACCCACACCGCACTAACTTTGCCCTGCTGGCGCAGCGCACTGGTGGGCAATTTAATAACCTGCAGACTTTGCGCGCGCTCGCCTGTAAGTTCAACCGGAAGCACGTAAACAGTTGCGCCGAGTGGCGGCGGCGGCGTATCGGCACCCAGAGTTACTTTGATAGGGTAAGTGCGGGTGACCGGGTCGGCGCTGGCAGCGACTTCGCGCACCGTAGCCGCCACCAGGCTGGACTGCGCCCAGCCCCTGACCTTCACAGGCAGGCCTGGTTTGAACGCAGCCACCTTGTCTTCGGGCACTGAAAACACCACATCGCGCAAGCCGTCCAGCGCGATGCGCACCACTGGCGCACCTGCCGCAACCACCTGGCCTGGCTCAGCTTCAACAGCGGTAATGACACCCGCCGCGGTGGCGGTCAGTACCGCGTAGCTGGCCTGATTGCCTTGCACGGCCAACTGCGATCTGGCTTGCTCGTACTGGGCTTGCGCCGCTTTGAATTGCGCCTCACGCCGCTCAAGCTCAGCGCCGCTGATGAAGTTTTCTTCCTTCAATGCCGCAAAACGCTTGAAATCTGCCGCTGCTAAGTCCCGGTTGGTTGCAGCAGCAGTGAGCTGCGCGCGTGACGCATCTTGGGCCAGTTGGTAGTCCTGTGGGTCAATTTGAGCCAGTATTTGCCCGGCCTTAACGCGCTGGCCCAACTCGGCCTGGCGCTTGATGATTTTGCCGCCCACCCTAAAGCCCAAACGCACTTCGGTCTGCGCCTTTACTTCTCCAGCAAACTCGTAACCCGAAGCGAACGGCGCGGTTGCTACGGTCATGATCTTGACGGCGCGAACGGGCTCAAGTGCAGGCTCGGGCTTGGAACAAGCAGCAAGCAATGCGGCAATTGCAACAAGTAAAACAATTGTTTTTTTCATAGGGCGCTTTGGATACTGACCATGTAAATCTCTCAATTACTGACTGACTGGTTAGTAATTTATTTGAATCTGGCAAAATTGTCAAGCGACAATCTGCGCCATGCACTCAGCCTTGCCCGCAACCAAACAGGTGGTAGACCACTACGAAAACTTTCCGGTAGCGTCCATCTTGTGCCCGCCCGCTTTGCGCCCGGCAGTTGCCGCGATTTACTGGTTTGCCCGTACCGCTGATGACCTAGCCGACGAAGGCGATGCCCCGCCGCAAACGCGGCTTGCTGACCTGGCCGCTTACCGGGCAGACCTTGCAGCGTGCGCAGCCGGGCTTCCCGCCAGCGAGCGATGGGCCGGTGTTTTCAAGCCACTGCAACCAATCATTGCGCAGTATGGTCTGCCAATTAATTTGCTGGCAGATCTGCTCAGCGCGTTCGAGCAAGATGTGAGTAAAACACGTTATGCCAACCAGGACGAGCTGCTGGATTATTGTCGCCGCTCAGCCAATCCGGTCGGGCGCCTGTTGCTGCACTTGTATGGCGTTAGCGACAGTGAGTCGTTAGCGCAAAGCGACTGCATTTGCAGCGCGCTGCAGTTGATTAATTTTTGGCAAGACTTGAGTGTTGACATCCCGCGCGGGCGGATTTACCTGCCGCACGACTGCTGGGCGGCCCATGGCGTTGACGAATCCCAACTGCTGGCTTGTGAAGTCAACTCGAACACTGCTAATTTGATAGCTGCTTGCGCCCGTATCGCAAGGGCTAGAATGCTAAAAGGCATTAAATTACCGCGTACAGTGGCCCAGAAGTTGGGCGGCTTCAGCGGATGGCGCGCGGCCTTTGAGCTGCGCTGCGTGATTCAAGGTGGCCTGCGCATCCTTCAAAAAATGGATGCCCTGCACTACCGCACGCTGGTTCAGCGCCCGAAGCTCAACCGCTGGGACGCAGCGGTCATTTTATGGAAAGCCCTGCTCGCATGATCCGATCTGTTCCGCTTCCCCCCGCCTGCCAGTTAAGCAGCCGCCAGCACGATGCCGACTTTGCCGACGCGTATGAAGTGTTGGTTCCGGCGTCAACACTGTCGGCCACGGACATCTACCGCGCCATCTCTCGCGAAACGCCTGGCTGGGTAGAAGCGCTGATGCGCTTGCGCAACCAGGTGGTGCAGCCTTTTGGACTGAAAAATCTGGGCGACTTGGCAGCCGTGCCGCCTGGCGAAGCCATCCCCGGCAAACGCATGGGGCTTTTTGAAGTGGTCAGCAGCAGCCCGAATGAGCTGGTCTTGCAAGACAACGACAAGCACCTGCTGGTTCAGCTGTCAGTGTTCAAGCAAACGCACGACGACGCCCACGACAAACTGACCCTCAGCACAGTTGTGCATATTCACAACACGCTTGGCCGGGTTTACATGGCTTTTGTTGGCCCGGCCCACAAGGTCATTGCGCCCGCCGTGGTGCGCCGCGCGCCGCAAGCGGTGGCGACAAGCCTGCGACAATTCGGCGCATGACACCAGAGCAATACGTACAGCAAAAAGCCGCATCATCGGGCAGCAGTTTTTATTACGCATTTTTGTTTTTGCCCAAAGAACGACGCGCTGCAATCACTGCGTTTTACGCTTTTTGCCGGGAAATTGACGATGTGGTGGATGAGGTGGTTGACCCCGGCGTTGCGCACACCAAGCTGGCGTGGTGGCAGGGCGAGGTGGCCCAGGCCTATGCCGGGCAGCCCACACACCCGGTGATGAAAGCGCTGATGCCGCTGGCAAGCGCTTACCAAATCCAAGCGCGCCATTTGCTCGCTGTGATTGAAGGTTGCCAGATGGACCTGGCGCAGAACCGCTACCTGGACTACCCAACGTTGCAGCGCTATTGCCACCTGGTGGCAGGGATTGTGGGTGAAGTAGCGGCGCGCATTTTTGGCCAGACGCAAGACGCCACCACAGCCTATGCGCACAAGCTGGGCCTGGCATTTCAATTGACCAACATCATTCGTGACGTGGGCGAAGACGCGCAGCGCGGCCGCATTTATCTCCCCATCTCAGAGTTGCAGCAGTTCGATGTGAAAGCCCATGAAATTTTGAAGCGCGAATATTCGGAGCGCTTTACCCAACTCATGGCGTTTCAAACCCAACGCGCACTTGGGCTGTACGACGAAGCGCTGGCCTTGCTGCCCGCGTTGGATGCACGGTCTCAAAAGCCAGGCTTGATGATGGCCAGCATTTACCGCACGCTGCTCAAAGAAATTGCTGCGGACAACTACCAGGTGCTGCACCAGCGCAACAGCCTGACGCCGCTGCGCAAGTTTTATCTGGCATGGAAAACCCAGGCCTTCGGCCGCGTGGTGTAAAGCGCGCCGCATGAAAGTCGCAGTCATTGGGGCGGGCTGGGCCGGTTGCGCCGCCGCGGTTCAGGCTGCGCGGCTCGGGCACCAGGTCACACTGTTTGAGGCAACGCGCATTCCCGGTGGCCGCGCAAAGCGGGTGGAGATTGACCTCGGCGGTTCAAAGCTGGCGCTGGACAACGGCCAGCATATTTTGATCGGCGCATATTCTGAAACCCTTAAGCTGATGGCCGACGTGGGCATCAAAGAGGCAGACGCGCTGCTGCGCATTCCGCTGGCGATGCAGTTCCCCGATGGCAGCGGATTAAAACTGTCACACCTGCCTGCGCCAATCG
>JANPDQ010000182.1:0-17183 GCA_031431575.1 Polaromonas sp. | reverse complement strand
GCTGTAAATTTTTAATGATCCTGACCGCTCACAAGCCGCTTGGCAACTCGCTTTGGTCGGTAGCTGTAATCAGCTGAGCCTCATATTATATACCGGCTTTTTACACCGCGTCAAATAAAATTTCTAATGCTTTGAGATTTTATTTGACCTACCTCACCCAAAGCCCGCCGTCACCAGCTGCGCTTCTTCAAAGGAAGCCTTCTAGTATAGCACTGCTTCCTGTTGGCAGGCAACGCCTTTCGAAAAACTTTTTGTTAACGGCAATCGCCACTTGCAGCGAGCGCATTTGCGAGCAGCCGTTCGGCGTGTAAAACGTCTGGCTAGTACCACTCTACCAGTGGCGCCGTCTCATGAAGTGGTTAGTGGTCGACTAAACATCCATCGCGCCTAAACCGCAGGTCGCGGCCGGGGCAAGCCCATAGGCCGGATAATCCTCTTCACATATGGCACTCATCACCTTACTAGACGCTCACCTCGCTTATGGGCACGTTGCCCTGCTGGACCACGCAGACTTTTCACTGGAAAACAACCAGCGGATTGGCTTGATTGGCCGCAACGGCACCGGCAAATCATCCTTGCTGAAAATTTTAGCGGGGCTTGAAAAACCCGACGACGGTACGCTGCAGTTGCAGCAAAACCTGCGAATCGCATATGTCCCGCAAGAACCCAGCCTTGACCCACACGCTACTGTGTTTGTAGCCGCCAGCGCTGGACTGGCAAGAACCCGGCAGGTCGTTGAGATGTACCTTGCGGCTGACGAACACACCGACCTTGACGCGCTGCAGTCCGAGATTGAAGCGCTCGACGGCTGGACGTGGGAGCAGCGTGTTGAAGAAACGCTGCACCGTTTGCATTTGGACAAGGATGCAATTGTTGGCTCACTCTCAGGCGGCACCAAGAAGCGTGTGGCACTCGCTCAAGCACTCGTGGCCAAGCCTGATGTACTGCTACTAGATGAGCCCACCAACCACCTGGATTTGGACTCTATTGCCTGGCTTGAGGAGCTGCTGATCAATTTCAACGGCTCGATCATCACCATCACGCACGACCGGGCGTTTTTAGACCAGGTTGCGACTGCAATTGTTGAGCTGGATCGGGGCAAATTGCTCACATACCCCGGTAACTTTGCCCAGTACCTGGTGCAAAAGGAAGAACAACAGGCTCAGGAGGCGGTCATTTTTGCCAAAGCTGACAAGCTGCTGGCGCAAGAAGAGGTGTGGATCAGAAAAGGCGTAGAGGCGCGCCGCACCCGCAGTGTGGCGCGCATCGGGCGACTGGAGGTACTGCGTGAAGGCCGCGCAGCGCGCCGTGACGCAGTGGGCCGGGTCAATCTGGACGTTTCCAGCGGCGAGAAAAGCGGAAAGATTGTTGCCGAGCTCACTGATGTGTCCAAAAGCTTTGGCCATCCGGGCAGTGAAAAGCTCATCGTTAATAAATTTACGGGAACCCTGCTGCGCGGTGACAAGATCGGCCTACTGGGCCCGAACGGCGCTGGCAAAACCACGCTGCTCAAACTGATTTTGGGCGAAATTCAGCCCGATGCAACCACCCCGCCAGGCAAAATCCGCCAAGGCGCCAACCTGCAGGTGGCTTACTTTGACCAAATGCGTGACGCACTGGATCTGGACGCGACGCTGGAAGACTTCATCAGCCCCGGCAGCGAATGGGTGGAAATCAATGGCCAGAAAAAGCACGTTAAAAGCTATTTGACCGACTTTTTGTTCTCACCCCAGCGCGCAGGCTCGCCAGTGCGCACGCTATCGGGTGGTGAGCGCAACCGCCTGCTGTTGGCTAGATTGTTTGCCCGGCCCGCCAACGTGCTGGTACTCGACGAGCCGACCAACGACCTGGACATCGACACACTGGAGCTGCTGGAAGACCTGCTGCAAAACTATGCGGGCACGGTGTTTTTGGTTAGCCACGACAGGCGGTTTTTAGACAATGTGGTGACCAGCACCATCGCCTACGAGGGCACGCCAGAAAACCCTGGCTTTTGGCGCGAATACGAAGGCGGCGTTACCGACTGGATCACCCAATCCAAACGTGCTGCGCAAATCAATGCGACCGGCAAAGGGCCGGCTACGGTGCCGACAAAAGCCAAAGTTTCAAGCAAAAATGACGCTAAGCCCAATGAATCTGGGCGCGAGAAGCTATCAAAAAAGAAACTAAGCTACAAAGAACAAAAGGAATTGGACGGCTTGCCTGCGCTAATACAAACTCTCGAAGCGCAGCAAAAAGCCATTGCGCAAGAGCTTTTTGACGGCAGCCTGTACAGCACCAACCCGAAACGCGCCGCCGAGCTGACCGCAAAAAACGCCAAGATGGACGATGAATTGCTGGACGCGATGCAGCGCTGGGAAACGCTTTCGGCCTGAGCTGGAGGCGCTTTTAGCGCAAGCGGGAAGCCCTATCGGCGTGAAGGCAAAACACCTCGGGCACCAGAGACAAGCGCAAGCGGCTCCACGCGCTTGCGCAGCCGCGTCGGGCGGCGGGTAACTGTCTGACACATTTTGTAGCTTGACCCCTTCGCATTGTGGAGATGTCGAGCTGCCGAGCTATGCAACACTGACGCTACGCTTGAATTCATGCGCAACCCATCAGACACCAAGCCAGCTTTTCGCCGTTACGGCGTGTTCTTTTTCTGGCTGGTAGCCACTGTCTGGTTAACCGGATGCAACGCATTGCCTGCTGACGTTCAACGGCCGACCTCTGCGGCCCTTAACCCTGCTGAATCGCTGGCAACACGCCTGGGCGGTGAGGTTGGTCGCCGTGCCAGCGCTGCTCGCACTAAAAACGACTCGGCTTTTGCCTTGGTGGGCAGCGCCGAGCTGGCGTTTACCAGCCGCATGACGCTGATAAAAGCTGCGCAAAAAACGCTGGACTTGCAGTATTACGCCATTCACGCAGACGACACCACTGAGCGGATGTTTGAGGCCCTCAAGGAAGCCGCTGGGCGGGGCGTAAGGGTGCGAATGTTGTTGGATGACTTCAATACCGCAGGCAAAAACGCACAGGTGCTCAAGCTCGGATTTGAAAAGAACATCGAGATGCGGCTGTTCAACCCACTGCCCAGCAACCGCGCTTCAAGCCTGTGGCGCATCGTTAGCAGCCTGGGGGACGTGGCGCGCCTGCAGCGGCGCATGCACAACAAAATCTTTGTGGCCGACAACGCCATTGCCATTACGGGTGGGCGCAACTTGGGCGATACCTACTTTGGCCAAAGCGACGGCGTGAATTTTGTTGACATTGATGTGCTGACAGCTGGGCGCATTACGCGCGATTTGTCTCGCAGCTTTGACCAATACTGGAACAACCCACAGGCTTTTCCGGTGCAGTCGCTGATGACTGAAAAAGAAATTGATGCGATCAAACCGAAAATCGCGCCAGCCGCTGACGGGCTTATCAGCTCAGCAGCGGCTGCCACCGGCGCTGGGCAGAACACCACCACCATGCCCGCATTGCCGGACGATACCAACCTAGCGCTGCTGACCTGGACGTGGGCTGCATCGGCCATGCTGGTCGATGAGCCCTCAAAAATCGCCGCAGATGTCGATTCGGTTGAAGAAGCGCAAGACACCGCCGTTGATGGCCTGCTCAGTCTGATGGCGCAGGCTAAAACCGATTTGCTGATTGTTTCACCCTACTTTGTGCCTGGCGCATTGATGATGCAGCAGTTTGCCGACATCCGGCAGCGCGGCGTGCGCGTTCGGGTGTTAACCAACTCACTGGCCTCCAACGACGCTGTGGCCGCTCACGCAGGCTATGCACGCTATCGCGAAGCACTGCTTGGCCTGGGTGTTGAGCTATACGAAATGCGTTCGGAACAACGCGGCACCATCGCCAGCTTCGGCAGCGGTGCGGGCAGCGCAGGTCGATCAGGCGGGGAATCGCGGGCCAGCCTGCACGCCAAAGCGGTGGTCATTGACAACCGTTTGCTGGTGGTGGGGTCTATGAATCTGGATTTGCGGTCAAAACTGCAAAACAGTGAAGTCGCCGTCGTCCTGCGTAGCGCAACACTGGCCAAAGAGGCCAGTAGCCTGATCGAGCCTGGTATCGCAAAAGGCGCCTACAAGGTTGAAAAACAGGGTGGCAGACTGGTATGGCGAGCCCCACAAGGCTCGGGCCTGCAAGACAGCACAAGCGAGCCGGATGCCAGTTTTGGCCTGAAGTTGTTGGTGCGCGTGATTGGGCCATTTGCGCCGGATGAAATGCTTTAGCGCCCTGAAAAAGTACCTTTTTTTACGGTTTTTAGAAGTTTTAAGGCTTTAGCCCAATGAATACGGGCGAGAATAGCTACTAAATATATAGCAAATACGCTCGCTTACTGCGCCTGAAACCCACTTGCCTTGATGATGCGCGACCAGGTTTGCGCGTAGGCCTGCTCAGTTTTACCGAGCAGTTGTGGTGGCATGTGACCCACCGTCAAACCCATGGCCGTCAGCTTTTCTTTCACATCCGGCATGGCGACTGCTTTGGCCATCGCGTCTGAGAAGCGGTCCACCACGGCCTTGGGCGTGCCGACGGGTGCAAAAACGCCGTAGTACGGCACATCTTCAAAGCCCGCCAGGCCCAGCTCTGCAAAAGTAGGCACATCGGGCAGCGCGGCCTGGCGGGTGTTGCCCAGCACCGCCACCACGCGAATTTTGCCGGCTTTGTGGTTTTCAATAAAGTCAGGCACTGATCCCACGCCTGCGCCAATCTGGTTGCCCAACATGTCGGCCAGCATGGGCGCGCTGCCCCGGTACGGCGCGGCCTGCAGGTCGAGCTTGTATTTCTCGCCAAGCACTTTGACCAGAAACTCAGGCACAGATGCAGGCGCGGGAATGCCGACGTTGCCTTTGTTACCCTGCGTTTTGGCCCACGCCACGTATTCATTGAACGACTTGGCAGGCGTGCCGCCAGACACAGCCAGCGCATTTACGAAGGTGGCAAAACCGGCTACGGGGACAAAGTCTTTGGCCGGATCGAACCCCGGGTTTTTCACAACCAGCGGCAAGATGGAGATGGTGTGGTCGTGTGAGAGGAAAAAAGTTATGCCGTCTGGTGCGGCAGCTTTCAGCGCCTGTGCGGCAATTTGCCCACCCGCACCGGCTTTGTTGTCAACCACCACGGTGGTGCCGAGCAGCGGGCCGAGCTTTTCAGCCAGCGTGCGGGCAATCACGTCGGTACCGCCGCCTGCCGGGAAGCCCACCATCAGTTTGATCGGGCCAGTTTGGGCATACAGAGAGTTGGTGCACAACGCCAGTGTGGCGGCCAGTACCACGCCAACCGCGCGACGACGCGTAAGCGAGCGCGAAGTTGACTTGGAACTCTTGAAAATCAAACTAGACATGGAGAACTCCCAGTAAGAACAGATGGACACCGCATCACTGCCAATATTTTGCAGCAAGAACGCCAAGTGCGCCAAAACTGCTGTACAAGGCGTTTTATAAGCCTTTTAGACCTGTAGCGCAATGAATACAGGCGTCAATAGCTATTACTTTTGTAGTGACGATGCAAATCAATAACCCAGGCGCCCACTAGCTACCCCGCCTCCGCACAAACCCTGTTTACACAGTGGCACGTCGTTTGCTAGATTCAACGGCTGAAACTTGACTGAATGGTCAGTTTTAAAGCTTGAGCGACAGATTACCCCCACGACAGGAGCCACAGAGCCCATGCCGACCACTTTGATGACCCCAGACGTTCGCGCTGGCAGATTGAGCGCTGCTGAATATGCCGCGCGCTTTGCCGATAGCGCGCCGCGCTTTACCCAAGCCCAAGCGGTACTAGAAGCCGAACGCTGCCTGTACTGCTATGACGCGCCATGCGCCACTGCCTGCCCCACCAGCATTGACGTGCCGTCGTTCATCAAACGCATTGCCGATGGCAACTTGCGCGGCTCGGCTACGACTATTTTGGACAGCAACCCGCTGGGAGGCATGTGCGCGCGGGTGTGCCCAACGGAGAACTTGTGCGAGGCGGTGTGCGTAAAAGTCGCGCAAGAAGGCAAACCGGTCGCCATTGGCAAACTGCAGCGCCATGCGGTGGATGCGCTGATGGAAAGCGCCAATCCGCAAGTGTTCAAACGTGCAGCAGCTTCAGGTAAAAAAGTGGCGATAGTCGGCGCTGGCCCGGCGGGTTTGAGCTGCGCTTTCAATCTGGCGCGCTTGGGCCATGACGTGGTGATTTTTGATGCCAACCCCAAAGCGGGCGGCTTGAACGAATACGGCTTGGCCACCTACAAAACGCCTGACAACTTTGCCCAGCGCGAAATTAATTGGCTGCTGAGCATAGGCGGCATCACGATAAAAAGCGGCTACAAATTAGAGGCTACTCCGCAACTGGAAACGCTGCGTAAAGATTTCGACGCACTGTTTTTAGGCATGGGCCTGGCCACCACGCACCAGCTTGGCGTACCGGGTGACGACTTGGCGGGCGTGCAGGACGCAGTTGGATTTATCGCCACGCTGCGGCAAACCTCTGATTTGTCGACGTTGCCCGTCGGCCGACGCGTGGTGGTGATTGGCGGCGGCATGACAGCGGTGGATGCGTCGGTGCAGTCTGCGCTTTTAGGCGCTGAAAACGTTCACATGGTGTACCGCCGCGGGCCAGAGACCATGACCTCGTCAAGCGTAGAGCAAGAGTGGGCGCAAACCAACGGCGTGGCGATTCACCACTACTTGGCCCCAGTTGAAATCATCGCGGCCAGTGGTCAGCCAGGCCACGTTGGCGGCGTGAAGTTTGCGCGGCAGGCGATGGTGGGTGGCAAGTTGCAAGCCACGGGTGAGTTTGAAACCATTGAAGCCGACATGGTGCTCAAAGCCATTGGTCAAAAGCTGGGTAATCCGCTGCTGGCTGAAGCGGGCTTTGCTTTGAGCAACGGGCGAATTACCACTGACGCGGAAGGCCAAACCAACCTCAAAGGCGTATGGGCCGGCGGCGACTGCCGCGCGGGCGGGCAGGATTTAACAGTGGAAGCGGTGGAGCACGGCAAACAGTCGGCTAAAGCTATTCATGCACACCTCACAAGGTAAGAAGGACACAAACCATGGCCGATTTAAGCGTCAACTTTGCAGGCATCAAAAGCCCCAACCCGTTCTGGCTGGCGTCTGCCCCGCCAACCGACAAAGCCTACAACGTCAACCGGGCGTTTGAAGCCGGTTGGGGCGGCGTGGTGTGGAAGACGCTGGGCGAAGCAGGCCCACCGATTGTCAACGTCAACGGGCCGCGCTACGGCGCATTGCTCACGCCAGACCGACGCCTGATGGGCTTCAACAACATTGAACTGATCACCGACCGCGATTTAGAAATCAACCTGCGGGAGATTCGCGAAGTCAAACGCGAGTGGGCCGACCGCGCCATGGTTGTGTCGCTGATGGTGCCGTGTGAAGAACAATCGTGGAAGGCGATTTTGATGCGGGTAGAAGACACCGGTGCCGACGGCATTGAACTGAACTTCGGCTGCCCGCACGGCATGAGCGAACGCGGCATGGGCGCTGCAGTCGGCCAGGTGCCTGAGTACATTCAAATGGTCACCGCCTGGTGCAAGCACTATTCAAAACTGCCTGTCATCGTCAAATTGACGCCCAACATCACCGACATTCGCCAACCCGCCCGCGCGGCCAAAAATGGCGGGGCTGATGCGGTGTCACTGATTAACACCATCAACTCCATCATGGGCGTAGACCCGGCTACGCTGACCATGAGCCCAGCGGTCGGCAACAAGGGCTCCCACGGCGGCTACTGCGGCCCGGCAGTCAAGCCGATTGCGCTGAACATGGTGGCTGAAATTGCGCGTGACCCACTGACGGCCGGACTGCCAATTTCAGGCATAGGCGGCATCGGCACCTGGCGCGACGCACTGGACTACATTGCCCTCGGCTCCGGTACGGTGCAGGTGTGTACGGCGGCCATGGTGTACGGCTTCAAAATTGTGCAAGAGATGAAAGACGGCTTGTCGAATTACATGGACGAGATGGGCTTTAAGTCAGTGAGCGAGATCGTCGGCAAGGCCGTGCCCACCGTGTCTGACTGGCGCTACCTGAACTTCAACCACGTGAGCAAAGCCGTGATCAACCAGGACGCCTGCATTGGCTGCGGCCGCTGCCACATTGCGTGTGAAGACACGTCGCACCAGGCCATTACCAACCTGGTTGATGGTGCGCGCCATTTCGAAGTGATTGAGGCTGAATGCGTAGGCTGCAACCTGTGCGTAACCGTTTGTCCCGTGCAAGAATGCATCACGATGCGCACAGTGGAGATTGGCGACATCGATTTGCGCACCAACAAAAAGGTTGCGGCGGGCCACGCAGACTGGACCACCCACCCCAACAACCCGATGCGGGTGGCTGAGACTGTCTGAATGCGGGGATTCACCGCAGAGGCGCAGAGAACGCAGAGAACGCAGAGGAAGCGAGTCAGAGGAAGAAAAGACCACAGAAGAATGTAAAAGTATTTTTAAGTTCTTTCTCTGCGGCCCTCTGCGTTCTCTGCGCCTCTGCGGTAAAGGGTTTTTGACTTTTTGGAGATTTTTATGACTACCTTATTGATTCGCGGCGGCACCGTCGTCAACGCTGACCGTGCCTTTAAATCCGACGTGCTGTGTGTGGGCGGCTTGATCGCAGCCGTTGGCCCAGACCTGAAAGCCCCAGAAGGCGCAACCATAGTTGATGCAGGCGGCCAGTACGTGATGCCCGGCGGCATTGACCCGCACACCCACATGCAGCTGCCGTTCATGGGCACGGTGACGATGGACGATTTCTACAGCGGCACCGCAGCGGGCCTGGCCGGCGGCACCACGATGATCATCGATTTTGTAATTCCTGACCCGCTCGAAAACATTTACGAAGCCTTTAAAAAATGGCGCGGCTGGGCTGAAAAGTCTGCGTCTGACTACAGCTTTCACGTTGCCATCACTTGGTGGGACGACTCGGTGCACAAAGACATGGCCACGCTGGTTCAACAAGAAGGCGTGAACAGCTTCAAGCATTTCATGGCGTATAAAAACGCCATCATGTGCAACGACGAAACACTGGTCAACAGCTTCAAACGCTCACTTGAACTGGGCGCCATGCCGACCGTACACGCTGAAAACGGCGAACTGGTGTACCTGATGCAAAACGAAATCAAGGCTAAGGGCATCATGGGGCCAGAAGGCCACCCGCTGTCACGCCCGCCGCGGGTCGAGTCTGAAGCCGCGAATCGCGCGATTGCGATTGCCGATGTGCTGGGTGTACCGGTGTACGTGGTGCACGTGTCGTCAACTGAAACGGCTGAGGTTATTGCCCTGGCGCGCGCACGCGGTCAACGAGTCTACGGCGAAGTACTCGCCGGGCATTTGCTGGTTGATGAAAGTGTTTACACCAACCCAGATTTTGCAAGCGCTGCAGGCCATGTGATGAGCCCACCGTTTCGCAACAAAACCAATCAGGAATCGCTCTGGCGCGGCCTGCAATCGGGCAACCTGCACACCACCGCGACTGACCACTGCACGTTTTGCGCAGAGCAAAAAGCTGCGGGCAAAGATGACTTTTCAAAAATCCCCAACGGCTGCGGTGGCATTGAAGAACGTCTGGCGGTGATTTGGGACGCAGGCGTAAACACTGGCCGATTGACGCCCAGCGAGTTTGTGGCCATCACATCGACCAACACCGCCAAGCTGTTCAACATTTACCCGCAAAAAGGCAGCGTCTCAGTCGGCGCTGATGCCGACATCGTTGTCTGGGACCCAGAAGGAGTAAAAACGATCTCCGTCAAAACCCAGCACAGTAAAGGCGACTTCAATATTTTTGAAGGGCGCACAGTGCGCGGCATACCGAGCCACACGATCAGCCGGGGCGAGCTGGTGTTTGTCAAAGGCGAGCTGCGCGCCAAAGCCGGTGCGGGCAGGTACATCAAGCGGCCCGCGTTTGGGGCAGACTTTGCGGCAGGCAAGCAGCGGGCGGCAGCCACTGCGCCGCATGCAGTAGAGCGCAAAAAAGGCGCTGCTGAAAAGCTCGACGTAACGCCAGCCGTTCGCACGATGGAAAAAGTTTAATTTTATCAACCGCTCAGGCAAAAGGAACTCACCATGGCTGCCGTACTGGATAAGACAAACATCGACACCTTGCGAGTCAACGGTAATCGCCTGTGGGACTCGCTGATGGAACTCGCCAAAATTGGCGAAACACCCAAAGGCGGTGTGTGCCGCCTGACGCTGACCGACCTTGACAAACAGGGCCGTGACTTGGTCATCAAATGGGCCAAGGAAGCCGGTATGACGATCACCATCGACAAAATCGGCAACGGCTTCATGCGCCGCGCGGGCCGCAACAACAGCTTGCCGCCTATCGTCACCGGCAGCCACATCGACACGCAACCCACAGGTGGCAAGTTTGATGGCAATTACGGCGTGCTGGCGGGCATTGAAGTGGTGCGCACGCTAAACGACAACAACATTGACACTGAAGCACCGATTGAAGTCTCGTTCTGGACCAATGAAGAAGGCTCGCGGTTTGTTCCAGTAATGATGGGCTCGGGCGTGTTTGCCAAAGCCTTCACGCTGGAGCATGCCTACGCCGCGAAAGACACTGAAGGCAAAACCGTTGGCGACGAGTTGGCACGCATTGGCTACATTGGCGAACAAGAGCCCGGCGACCACCCGATTGGTGCGTTTTTTGAAACCCACATTGAGCAAGGCCCGGTGCTGGAAGACCACAACATCACCATTGGCGTGGTGCAAGGCGTGCTGGGTATTCGCTGGTTTGACTGCACCGTGACGGGCATGGAAGCCCACGCTGGCCCGACGCCCATGGCGCTGCGCAAAGACGCGCTGCAAGTGGCCACGCACATCATGCAAGAAACCGTGGCTAGCGCGCTGCGCCACGCACCACACGGGCGCGGCACAGTCGGCATGGTGCACATTCACCCGAATAGCCGCAACGTGATTCCCGGCGAAGTGAAGTTTTCAATCGACCTGCGCAACTCAACCGACGCGCTGGTCGACCAGATGGCGGATGAAGTCAAAGCCTTTGCCGCCAAAATGGCGCAGAAAACCGGGCTGCAAATCAAGATCGAGTTGGTATCAACGTATTCGGCCATCGGCTTTCACCCCGACTGCATTGACGCGGTGGCAAGGGCCACCAACAAATTAGGCTACAGCAATATGCCGGTGGTGTCCGGCGCAGGCCACGACGCGGTCTACATGGCCAAGCTGGCACCTGCAGGCATGATTTTTATTCCCT
Source organism: Polaromonas sp. (assembly GCA_031431575.1). Taxonomy (GTDB): domain Bacteria; phylum Pseudomonadota; class Gammaproteobacteria; order Burkholderiales; family Burkholderiaceae_C; genus Polaromonas. The sequence goes on along the minus strand of JANPDQ010000182.1, from coordinate 5,979 downwards.
GCAAAGACGGCATCAGCCACAACGAGATTGAAGACGCCAAATTGGAGCACCTGGAAGCTGGCTGCAACGTGCTGCTGCACGCCATGCTGGAGCGTGCTGGCACGTAATTTGCATGCTTTTTTAGGTGTTTTAGGGCTATAGCGCAATAAATATGGGCGTAAGCAGCTCCTGTATTAATAGCATTGTTGGTCGGGGTCGAGTTCAATGTCTGTTGGTTAAATTTCAATAACTGGAGGATCTATGTCGATGCAAGTTCCAAATCGCCGCCGCGCCGTTGTGCTGGCTGCGGCGCTGGCTGCAACTGCGGTCATGTTCACGCCAACACTGGCCTTGGCGCAAGCCAAAACCAAAGTAGCCGCCATTTACTCGGTGCCGTTTGAGCAGCAATGGGTCAGCCGCATTCACAAAGCACTCAAAGCCGCTGAAGCGCGTGGCGAGATTGAATACAAAGCGAGCGAGAACGTGGCCAACGCCGACTATGAACGCGTGATGCGCGAGTACGCCACCGCAGGCAACGCACTGATTGTGGGCGAGGCCTTCCCGATCGAAGCGGCAGCCCGCAAAGTGGCCAAAGACTTCCCGAAGGTGTCGTTTTTAATGGGCAGCTCCGGCAAGCCCACCGCGCCCAACTTCAGCGTGTTTGACAATTACATTCAGGAACCGGCGTATTTGAGCGGCATGATTGCAGGCGGCATGACCAAGTCCAACAAGATTGGCATGGTCGGCGGCTTCCCGATTCCTGAAGTGAATCGGTTGATGCACGCGTTCATGGCAGGCGCGAAAGAAACCAACCCTAAAGTCGAATTCAGCGTCAGCTTCATCAACAGCTGGTTTGACCCACCCAAGGCCAAAGAAGCCGCTTTTGCCATGATCGATAAAGGCGCAGACGTGATGTACGCCGAACGCTTTGGCGTGAGCGACGCAGCCAAAGAAAAAGGCAAGCTGGCGATTGGCAACGTCATCAACACGCAAGACAAATACCCCGATACAGTGGTTGCATCAGCGCTGTGGAACATGGAACCAACGATTGACCGCGCGATCAAGCTGGTTAAGGAAGGCAAGTTTAAACAGGAAGACTACGGCCCGTATTCGATGATGAAAGTCAAAGGCTCAGAACTTTCGCCACTCGGTACGTTTGAGTCAAAAGTGCCTGCGGACATCAAGGCCAAAGTCAAGGCCAAGCAAGACGCCATCATGGCGGGCACTTACACCGTCAAGGTAGACGACACGCAGCCCAAAGCCGCATTCAAGTAAACACTGAAGTCCGTTCCTGGCTGCAAAGTCGCGAGCGGATTTTTTATGCCCACAGCCGCCCTGAACATTCGCAACATCAGCAAACGCTTCGGTGCGCTGCTGGCCAATGACGATATTTCACTGACCGTGCACCCCGGCGAAGTGCTGGGCTTGCTGGGTGAGAACGGTGCGGGTAAATCCACGCTGGTGTCAATATTGTTTGGCCACTACATGATGGACAGCGGAAGCATTGACGTGTTTGGAAAACCACTGGCAGCGGGCGACCCCAAAGCTGCGTTGGCTGCGGGCATTGGCATGGTGCACCAGCACTTCACGCTGGCAGACAACTTGAGCGTGCTGGACAACGTCATGCTGGGCAGCGAGACTTTGTGGCAACCGTTTTCACGCCGCGCTGCCGCGCGCAGCAAACTACTTGAAGTAGCCGGACAATTTGGCCTGAGCGTGTCGCCCGATGCGTTGGTAGCCAGCCTGTCAGTCGGTGAGCGCCAGCGGGTAGAAATCGTCAAGGCGCTATACCGCGGCGCAAAAATGTTGATTTTGGATGAGCCCACGGCCGTACTCACCCCGCAAGAAAGCGAAGTGCTTTTTGACACGCTGCAAAAAATGGTGGCAGTAGGGTTGAGTGTGATTTTTATCAGTCACAAGCTGGGTGAAGTGCTGCGCGTTTGCCACCGGGTAGCGGTGCTGCGGGCTGGCAAGTTGGTGGCAACGGTAGACGCAAAAACCACAACCCAAAAGCAACTGGCGGTGGCGATGGTGGGGCATGAAGTCAAAGCGATAACAGCTGGTAGCGCGCCCGTGAGCAAGCGGACTCGCGATCTTGTTTGTGAGCTGGTCAACCTGAGCGCTGGGAACTCAGCCAGGCACCAAGTGCGGGGCATCAACCTGAAGCTCCGGGCTGGCGAGATCACCGCCATCGCAGGCATATCCGGCAACGGCCAAGGCGCTTTAGCTGAATTGCTTTGCGGCACGCTGGCATTGAGCGCAGGGCAGATTTTATTGCGCGGGCAAGCGTGGCCAACTAAAAACGCCGCCGCAAAGCTCACCGCATTCGGCGTTGCCCGAATCCCGGAAGACCGACGCGCGGCTGGCGTGGTGGGCGACTTGCCGTTGTGGGAAAACGCCGTGTCTGAGCGGATGCGTACGCCAGCTTTCTCAAAGCTCGGTTGCATCAAGCGCAGCGCCGCTAGGGGCTATGCTCAACGCATCGTTAGCCAGTTCGACGTGCGCGGCGCTGGCATTGAAGGCGCGGCGCAAAGCTTGAGCGGCGGCAACATGCAAAAGCTGATTTTGGGTCGCGCACTGCTACCGCCCACGGGGCAAAGCGCCCCGCAACTTATCGTGGCGCACCAGCCGACGTGGGGGCTGGATATTGGTGCAGTGGCATATGTGCATGAGCAGTTGCTGGAGGCGCGGGCGAACGGCGCTGCGGTATTGCTGGTGTCGGATGACCTGGATGAAATCATGGCACTTAGCGATCAGATTGCCGTGATGCACGCAGGCGAGTTGACTGAGACGCGGCCGCCCGCTGGCTGGACGCGTGAGGCGCTTGGTTTGGCTATGGCGGGAGTAGAAGCTTGAAAATAGGTGGTAAATTGCTACCAAGGGCAATAAATACGGCTGCAAGCAGCTCCTATTTTTATAGCGTTTTACAACGCGCAGACGATGCGTATTGAACCGCGCAACACCCGCTCACGCACCGCTTTGCTGCTCGCGCCGCTGGGCGCAGTTGCATTCACGCTGGCCATCAGTGCCCTGCTGGTGCTGTGGGCTGGCGCACCCGTTGCGCCTACTTTTGCGCTGCTGCTCAAAGGTGGTTTCGGCTCGGTTTTCGCCATCAGCGAAACACTGACACGGGCCACGCCGTTGATATTGACTGGCTTGTCTGCTGCAGTCGCCTTTAAGGCACGCCTGTTTAACATCGGCGCGGAAGGGCAGTTGTACGCCGGCGCGCTGGCTGCCGTGGCGGTGGGCGGCTTGCATGGCGGCGAAGGTTTTGGTTTGCCTGCCTGGGTGCTTTTCCCAGCCATGATGCTGGCGGCCGCCCTGGCTGGCGCGCTGCTATTGCTCGGGCCTGCGCTGCTTAAAAATGAAATGAACGTCGATGAAGTGGTGACCACATTACTGCTCAACTTTATCGTGCTGCTGTTTGTGGGCGCAATGCTCGACGGGCCAATGAAAGACGCAAGTGCGATGGGCTGGCCGCAGTCGGTGGGGCTGCAACCAGACATGGAGCTGGGCAAACTGATTGCCCAAACGCGCCTGCACACCGGGCTGCTCTGGGGACTGGTGCTGGGCGTGCTGGTGTGGGCCTTAATCAAATTCACCACGTTCGGTTTTGACATGCGGGCACTGGGCGCGAACCCGCGCGCCGCCGCATTTGCTGGCGTGCCGATTACCCGCACGGTGGTACTGGTGGCCATGCTGTCAGGTGCGCTGGCTGGGCTGGCCGGTGCGATTGAAGTTGCTGGCCGCGCGGGCTACGTAACGCTGGAAATGTCACCCGGCTATGGCTACAGCGGCATTGTGATTGCCATGCTGGCTGCGTTGAACCCACTGGGCGTTTTGATGGCCAGTGTGTTCATTGCAGGGGTGCTGGTGGGCGCAGACAGCATGAGCCGTGCCATTGCCGTGCCGACTTACCTGGCGGATGTGATTGTGGCCACATCGCTCATTTCGGTGCTGGTGGCCAGCATGCTGACGCAATACAAAGTCAGGTGGCGCGGATGAAGGGCTGGTTGTGCTTTTAGATCTGCTCGACATCGTCAACAACGCGTCCTTTTGGTCAGCGGTGCTGCGAATCGCCACACCACTCATTTTGGGAACGCTGGGCGTGCTGCTGTGTGAACGAGCGGGCGTGCTGAACCTGGGCATTGAAGGCATCATGGTTGCGGGCGCTTTTGCAGGCTGGCTTGCGGTGTACCAGGGCGCGCCGCTGTGGGCAGGCGTGGTTGCAGCGGCGTTGACGGGAGCGCTGTTCGGCTTGCTACATGCGCTGCTCACGGTGGGTTTTGCCCTTAGCCAGCATGTGTCCGGGCTGGGCATCACGCTACTGGCTACGGCATTGAGTTACTTCAGCTACCGGGTGAGTTTTCCGAAAGTCACCACACCGCCGACCATCACACCTTTCACTGACATGGCGTGGTTGCCCATCCCGATTTTGAACACGCAAACACCACTCACGCTACTTGCGCTGTTGCTGGTGCCGGTGCTGGCATACGCATTGCACCGCACACCTGCTGGCCTGGCAGTGCGCATGGTCGGCGAGAACCCGCAAGCCGCCGAAAGCCAGGGCATCAGCGTGGCTCGCACCCGCTCAACCGCGATTGTTTTGGGCTCGGCACTGATGGGAATAGCAGGCAGCTTTTTAACGCTGTCTGCGTTCAACGCGTTCTTCTTCAACATGGTCAATGGGCGCGGCTGGATATGCGTGGCACTGGTGGTGTTTGCCAGCTGGCGGCCCGGCAAGGCGCTGCTGGGTGCCCTGCTGTTTGCTTTTTTTGATGCGCTGCAATTGCGGTTGCAACAATCAGGCGCAGCATCTGAAGCCTTGGCGTTGCCGTATCAGGCGTACTTGATGTTGCCGTATATTTTGTCTATCGTTGCCCTGGTGGTAGTGGCGCGCAAAGCCGCGTATCCGCAGGCGCTGATGAAGCCGTACATCAAGGGCGAACGCTAATCCATCGGGAACTTGAAATGCTTGACTTACTGATTACCAATGCTCACTTGCCAGATGGCCGAACCAACATGTCAGTGGCTGTTGAGACCGGAAAGATTGTTGAAGTCAAAGAAGGTCTAACTGCACCCGCGCACGAAACCCTGGATGCGAGCGGCATGCTGCTGGCCCCACCGTTTGTCGACGCGCACTTTCACATGGACGCAACGCTTAGCTACGGCTTGCCGCGCGTCAACGGGTCTGGCACCTTGCTGGAGGGTATTGCACTGTGGGGTGAGCTGAAACCGCTGCTGACTTACGACGCACTGGTTGACCGCGCCATGGCCTACTGCGACTGGGCGGTGGCCAACGGGCTGCTGGCTATTCGCACACATGTGGATGTATGCGACCCGACGTTGCTGGCAGTAGATGCGCTGCTGCATGTCAAAAAGCGGGTAGCGCCGTACATCGATTTGCAGCTGGTGGCTTTCCCGCAAGACGGAGTGCTGCGCGGGGAAAAAGGTGCCGACCAGCACATGGTCAACTTAAAGCGCGCTTTGGACAAAGGCGTGGACGTGGTCGGCGGTATTCCCCACTTTGAGCGCACGTACGCCGACGGCACTTTAAGCGTCAAGCTGCTGTGTGAGCTGGCAGCCGAGCGCGGGCTACAGGTCGACATGCATTGCGACGAGTCTGACGACCCCCTGTCGCGCCATGTTGAAACGCTGGCGTTTGAAACCCAGCGCCTGGGTTTGCAAGGCCGCGTGACCGGCTCGCATTTAACGTCGATGCACAGTATGGACAACTACTACGTCAGCAAGCTGCTGCCGCTCATGGCCGAGTCACAACTGCATGTGGTGGCCAACCCGCTGATCAACATCACGCTGCAAGGCCGGCATGACAGCTACCCGAAGCGGCGCGGCATGACCCGCGTGCCCGAGCTGATGGCGCATGGTGTGAATGTGGCTTTTGGGCAGGACTGCGCGATGGACCCTTGGTATTCATTAGGCAGTGGCGACATGCTGGAAGTGGCGCACATGGGTTTGCATGTGGGGCAAATGACCAGCCAG
>JANPDQ010000181.1:0-1834 GCA_031431575.1 Polaromonas sp. | reverse complement strand
GCCACTTCGGTTTTGCCAAAACCCACGTCGCCGCAAATCAGACGGTCCATCGGGCGCGGGCTGATCATGTCTTGGATCACCGCATGAATCGCCGCGCTCTGGTCAGCCGTTTCGTCAAAGCCAAAGTCGTTGGCAAAGGTTTCGTAGTCGTTGGGTGAGTATCTGAAGGCGTGGCCTTCGCGTGCGGCCCGTCGGGCATAAATGTTCAGTAGCTCAGCAGCCGAGTCGCGTACCTGCTCGGCGGCTTTGCGTTTGGCTTTTTCCCAGGCTGCGCCACCCAGGCGGTGCAGCGGTGCTTCATCTGCGCTGACGCCGGTGTAGCGGCTGATTTGCTGCAACTGGCTAACCGGCACATACAGCGTGGCGTCGTCGGCGTACTGCAAATGCAAAAACTCGGATGGCCCTTGGCCCAGGTCCATGTTGATCAGCCCTTTGTAGCGGCCAATACCGTGGGCGCTGTGCACGACCGGGTCACCGACATTGAGCTCTGACAGGTCTTTGATCAGCGCTTCTACATCGCTGACTTTCTCCTGCTTTTTGTTGCGGCGGCGCACCGCCATGCCAGCGGCGAAGAGTTCGGTTTCGGTGATGAAGTCAATATCGCCTTCCAGCCAGCTGAAACCGACGTTCAAAGCGGCGGTGGCAATGCCCAGTTTTTCCGGGCTGGTCTGGAAGTCTTCGAGCGAATCAAACGCCGGTGGGCTGACGCCGCTGGCCCGCAAGAAGTCCAGCAAGCTCTCGCGGCGGCCATCGCTTTCAGCCAAAATCAACACGCGCTGCGGCGTGTTTTTAATGTGGGTTTTTAGCAGGGTTAGCGGGTCTTCTGCGCCGCGCACCACGGCCATTTCGCCCAGACTTTCAAACTCTGCAAAATCCGTTCGCCCCGAGCTTGTCGAGGGGCTGCCGGGAGCGGCGTCGACGAACTCAGCCCGAACGGATTTAAAAGCCAATTGCGCGTAGTCATTGGCTCGTGCATAAAACTGTTCTGCACTTAAAAACAGTGATTCCGGCGGCAACGCAGGCCGGTCTGGCGCGTCTTTTACCAGCCGATAGCGGTCTTTGGTGTCTTGCCAGAAGCGCTGAAAGGCAGGCTCCAGATCACCATGCAAAACAACGGTTGCGTTGGCTCCCAGGTAGTCAAACACCGTCGCCGTTTCCTCAAAAAACAGCGGCAAGTAATATTCAATGCCAGCGGTGGCCACGCCATTACCAATGTCTTTGTAAATGCGACTTTTGGTCGGGTCGCCGTCAAGCAGCTCGCGCCAGCGGCTTCTGAATCGGGTACGCGCGTCGTCGTCCATCGGAAACTCACGGCCTGGCAGCAGGCGAACCTCTGGAACAGGATAAAGAGATCGCTGGCTGTCCGGATCAAAGGTGCGGATGCTGTCGATTTCATCGTCAAATAAATCAACCCGATACGGCACGAGCGATCCCATCGGGAACAAGTCAATCAGCCCACCGCGCACCGCATACTCGCCCGGGCTGACAACTTGCGTCACGTGGCTGTAGCCTGCCAGCGTGAGCTGTGCCTTGAGTTTGGCTTCGTCCAGCTTTTGTTTGACCTTGAACTCAAACGTGTAGCCTGCCAAAAAACTCGGCGGTGCCAGCCGGTAAAGCGCCGTGGTGGCCGGCACGATGACGACATCAGCGCCCGAGTCTTTGCTGCGCTGCTGAATCCGCCACAGCGTGGCCAGGCGCTCGCTGATCAAGTCTTGGTGCGGTGAAAACGTGTCGTACGGCAGCGTTTCCCAGTCGGGGAACAGTGCGCAGCGTAAATCGGGCGCAAAAAAGGCCAGCTCTTGCATCAGCCGCTGGGCAGTGGTGGCGTCTGAGG
>JANPDQ010000180.1:0-4331 GCA_031431575.1 Polaromonas sp. | reverse complement strand
TGGCAGTGTCAAAAACATGCAGCGTTTCGGCGTCTACCGACAAATGCAACGGCGCATGAAGCAGTGCCTTGGCATCACCCGAAACAATGGCTGAAATACGCTGGCCACCTGGTACACCAAGGTGCCCAACCACCTGGCTTTCTGTGCCCAAGTATTCAACAACATCAACGTTGATGGAAAGGCAATCGGCCTTGGGCTCTGCACACGCCTTGAGTGCTTGCGGGCGTATACCAACCGTCAGGGCCTGCCCGGTACCGACTGAACTTGCGCGCATCCAGTCAGGTGCGGGCAAATCAAACCCTTTGCCTTTGAGCACAGCCTGCCCTGCGGCCACCTCGTATACCGCGTTGAAAAAATTCATCGTTGGCGTACCAATAAAACCCGCCACAAAAAGACTTGCGGGCTGATTGAACACTTCAGACGGTGTGCCAACCTGCTGGATTTTCCCTTTGTCGAAAATCACGATGCGGTCGGCCAACGTCATTGCTTCAACCTGGTCATGCGTAACGTACACGGTAGTTTTGCCCAGGCGTTTGTGCAGCAGAGCCAGCTCGGCCCGCATATGCCCGCGCAGCTTGGCGTCCAGGTTAGACAGCGGCTCGTCGAACAAAAATACTTCGGGTTCGCGAACAATGGCGCGGCCAATGGCGACGCGCTGGCGCTGCCCGCCTGACAGCTCTTTAGGTTTGCGTTGCAGCAGGTGTTCAATGTTCAGTATTTGTGCGGCTTTGGCAACCTTTGCGTCAATCTCACTTTGCGGAGCCCCACCCAGGCGCAGCGCAAACGACATGTTTTGCGCCACATTCATGTGCGGGTACAGCGCGTAGTTTTGAAAGACCATGGCAATGTCTCGCGCCATCGGCGGGACATCGGTCACATTACGCCCGGCAATAAAAACCTGGCCCTGCGTGACGCTTTCCAGTCCGGCAATCATGCGAAGCGTGGTCGATTTCCCGCAGCCCGATTCGCCCAGCAAAACCACGAACTCTCCACTGGAGACGACCAGATCCATTTGCTGCACCACGGTCACATCGCCAAATCTTTTAACGATGTTTTTTAACTCTAGGCCAGGTGTTGCCGTAGTTTTCATTTTTTTGCTACCTTGTCTATGCTTTGTCCAGCGGCCGCTTGACGCCCCAACCTGTCGGTCTCATGCGATTGCCGGGATGGGCAGGGTCTGGCCCCCAAATTGCTTGGTAAGTGTCTATGGCGCGGTCACTTTTTTGCAGCACCGCAAATGCGGCGGCCAGCCCAAGCCACCAGCAGCTGAGCACCAACAACATCCAGCGGGGCGCATCTACTAAAAACAGCCCAGAGACAACCGCGCCGACAGCCACCAACACAGCCAGCCAGCCCAGGGCCTTGTGCAGCCGCTCAAAAACCAGGCGCTTGTGCGTCATGTCGTAGTGGTCGCCGCGCAGCGTTTGATCGGTAGGCCCGCCTTTGCTACCGCGCAGCCAGCCCGCCGCCACTTGCACCCAACCAGCCGCCAACAGGCCCCAGCCCACCCAGCCGTGCCAACGCGCAGCGCTGGTAGCGCCACTGCTGTTGTTCCAGGCCAGCGCAACACCTACTGACGCGATCAACACGCCGGAATATTGCAAGGCAAGGTGACCTTTCCACCAAAGTTTATTGTCCAGCTCAGCAGGCCAGTTTTGCGATGCGGTCACTTTGAAAAACCGCGCAAGCAATGCGCCCAGCGGCAACAAAATAGCCCAACCCAGCACCATCACCCGCGCGTGCCAAAGTGCCCACGGCGCAATCGTGTGGTCACTTGCGCCGCTTAACGGTGTTTGCAACCAATCCATCATGCTGGCGTACATCCCCGAGTGTTCAACCTGATTCGATACACAGAGGTGCTGGCGCAGATGTACAGCTCGTTGCCGTCAGCGCCGCCAAAGGTCAGGTTGCCTACTTTTTCAGGAACCATGATTTGCGCGAGCTTGGTGCCATCAGGATGAAACACCTGCACGCTGTCAAGGCTGCTGGTGTAGACAAAACCGTTTTGGTCAACGCGAAAGCCATCGGGTAAGCCGGGCTCAATCACAGCGAATTCTTTTGGGTTGGCCAAGTCGTTTTCGCCAACCACATCAAACGCAACGATATGGTGGTTTCCGCCGCCGTTCGTGCGCAGTGCGTTGGATGTGTCTGACACGTACAGCACAGATTCATCAGGTGAGAACGCCAAGCCATTGGGCTCTTCAATCAGGTCGCTTACTACGCAAAGTGCGCCGTTTGATGGATCAAATCGAAACACGTAATTGGCTGGCAATTCGGGATCAGCGCGATGCCCTTCCCGATCAGACAAGATACCGTAAGGCGGGTCAGTGAACCAAATCGTGCCGTCGCTTTTCACCACCACATCGTTGGGAGAATTAAGACGCTTGCCCTGGTAGTGGCTCACCACAATTTCATCGCCCAGCGGCACCAGCCCCGGCGCAAACCGCGTGCGCACAATGGCACGCTGGCCGTGGGAACAATGCAGCAGCGAGCCATCGGCTTCCCGCACGTGCCCGTTGGTGAAATCAACTACATCACGCCAAATTGTCATGCCAGTGTCGGCGTGCCAGCGCAGCATTCGGTTGTTGGGAATATCGCTCCACAGCAGCGAATGGTCTTCATGCATCCACACGGGCCCCTCGCTCCATACAGCGCCGGTACACAGCCGTTCAAGCGACCCCGCACCAGCAGCCACATGCTGAAAGCGCTCATCGAAAACGGCAGCAGATGTCACGCAGTGCACTCGGGGACGGGCGTGAGTAAGGGCTCGCCATCAAAACAGGCGCGCAGGTTGGCAACTGCCAAGTCGGCCATCGCGGCGCGGGTGTGGGCTGTTGCGCTGCCAATGTGGGGGCTCAAGACCACGTGTTGCATGGCGCGCAGGCGCTCAGGCACTGCTGGCTCGTTCTCAAAAACGTCAAGCCCAGCGCCTGCAATCACGCCCTTTTCAAGCGCGTCGATCAGCGCGGCTTCATCGACCACCGAACCGCGCGCAACGTTGATCAAAATGCCTTTTGCGCCCAATGCAGCCAGCACGGGGGCGTCAATCATTTTCAGTGTGCCCGCGCCGCCTGGCGTGATGAGAACTAAAAAATCAGACTCTGCCGCCAGCGCAAGGCTGGTGGAAAAATAGCGGTACGACACGTCTTTGGCGCTGCGGGAGGTGTAGGCAATCGACATACCGAATGCCAGCGCGCGGTGCGCAATTGCCTGGCCGATGCGGCCCATACCCACAATGCCTACGCGCGCGCCAGACATTTTGCGTGCCAGTGGCATCGGCCCCGCTGGCCAACTTCCTGCGCGCACGTAGCGGTCAGCCGCGCACAACTGGCGTGACGTGCTGATCATCAAACCCAGCGCCAGGTCGGCAACGTCGTCGTTTAGCACATTCGGCGTGTGCGTAACCACAATGCCGCGCGCTTTTGCCGCCGCCACATCAATGCCGTCGTACCCCACGCCCATCACGGAGATAACTTTGAGCGCAGGCAGCTTGTCCATCAAATCGGCGCGCAAGACGCTTTCACCCTGCGCCGCCACAGCCGTAATGTTTGGCGCCAGCTTGGCAAACTCTGCGCTTTGCAGGTCGGCAGGCCGGTCGTGCACGACGAATTGCGCGGCTAGTTTTTGGGCGTAAAGTGGTGCCAGTTTGGCAGCGGCCAGCACATGTAAATTAGACAGAACGGACTCCTCGAACTCACAAAATAGTGATCTAATCATAATATGATAGCAGTCCAAAAATGCTGTTGTCAGTTAGGACAAACGCGTAGCTGACAGCTATAAATGCCACCGAATTGGCGTTGAAGCTGCAACTAAATTCCAATTAAAACCACAGGATAGATAAACATGACTACCCGAAAAATCGCATTGGTAACCGGCGCTGGCAGCGGCATTGGCAAAGGCTGCGCTACAGCGCTGTTAAACGGCGGCTGGCAAGTGGTTTTCACAGGAAGGCGCGCCGACGTACTTGACGCAGCTATTGCTGAAGCGGGCGATGCTGGCCAATACGGCGTGGCGATACCTTGTGATGTCTCAAATGAAGCAGCCGTAGCAGAACTGTTTGCATCTATTCAAAAGCGCTTCGGCAGGCTCGACCTGCTATTTAACAACGCTGGCATTTCAATTCCACCCTCCACCCCAGATGAATTGTCTGCAGCCAGCTGGCGTGCAGCTGTGGATGTGAATTTGAACGGGGCGTTTTTCTGCCTGAGCGAGGCCTTCAAGCTGATGCGATCCCAAACACCCCAGGGCGGCCGCATTATCAACAACGGGTCTATTTCAGCGCATGCGCCCCGCCCAGGCTCAATTGCTTACACAGCAACCAAACACGCGAT
>JANPDQ010000179.1:0-11133 GCA_031431575.1 Polaromonas sp. | reverse complement strand
ACCACATGCACGCCGTCTACCATCATGTCGGCTACATAAAAAATCTTGCCGTCAGGCGAAATCCGCACGTCCTGCGGCATACCGGGGGTGGTGCAAATGTCAGCGCCCGCCGGGTTTTTGGGGTCTGGTATGTATTTCGCTTTTTTGCCGGGCGAAGCCAGCAGCGCCAGCACATCTGGCCGGTCAAAATAAGCATCCAGTTTGAGGGTGTCCACCACTTTGCGGTTGACCAGGTCAATCTTGGTGATCGAGCCGTTGAACTCGCAGGTAAACAGCGCAAATTTGCCGTCGATCGAAAAATCAGCGTGGTTGATGCCCGCGCACTTCGGCGTAGGAAGGGTGAACTTCACCGCCAGCGTTTTGGCGTCCCGAAAATCCAGGCGCTTGTACGCTTCGGCCACCACGATCGCAAATTGGCCGTCAGGCGACCAGTACAGGTTGTACGGGTCGTCAACCGGCACTGACACGCCGGGTTTGCCGGTTTTCGGGTCAATCGGCGTCAGGCTGCCGTCCAGGCGCCCTTCAGCATTGTTGGCAACCCACAGCGTTTTTAAGTCCCAGCTGGGCACGATGTGTTGCGGGTGTACGCCTACTTTGAATTTGTCGATGACTTTCAGCGTGTTGGGATCGATCACCGACACCGTGTTTTCACCCCGGTTGGGCACGTAAACACGCTCTAGGGCGCCAGTGACGTTGGGGCTGAGTTTGTTGGACGCAATTTCGCTGTACAAATTAGCTGGGTTGACTGCAGGCGGCATGCCGGAAAACATATCAAGCGGGCCGGTTGAAAGTGGCCCTGGCGGCGGGATCAACGATTTGGCAGGCGCTGCGTAAGGCGTAGCTGAGGGCTTGGAAGCAGTGGCAGTGGCAGTGGCAGTGGAGGTGGCAGTGGAAGATGTGCCGTTTGAAGGGCCGCCGCTTGGCGTTTGCGCCAGGGCCAAAGACACCGCTGCAGCGCAGCCAGCAGCGGCAAACAGTCCCGCTTTCCAATAATTTTTACGCATGGTGATCGGCTTTGAAGCTTGTAGGTTGAAAAACGGGAATCCAGGAAGTAGCGCGCTAGCGGGGTGCTGCGATTACAGTTTTAATGGTGTCAACTGAGATTTTAACAACCGCATCCACTCCCAATTGGCCGTTGGCCGCCGTCGAGGCCCGGGGGTCACCCGCCGTGCCGCCGCTTTTTCCCAGGCGCGCTGCTTCAGCAAAGCGTTCGGGCTTGACCAGTGCGGAGTCCACCGCCATGGCCAGCGACGTGTCGGCCGAGCCAGCATGCGTGCCAATTTCTAGATTGCTCAAGCCTTTGGCTTTGAGCGCATCAACATAGGTGGTTTGCGCGGCGCGGTAGTAGGCCGGCAGGTGGTGTACGCGAGTGGGCGACTTGCCAGCCTGCCGATTGAACACATCAGCTACCTGCGCAAGCAATTTTTGGTAGTTGCCGCTGTCGCCCAGCAGCACCACGTCGGTAAACCCGTGCTTTTGAAAGCTGCGGGCTGCACCCAGCAACACCGACTTGAAGGCGTCGTCTGAAATCGAAATCGTGCCAGCAAAACCCATGTGCTCAGTAGGCGGGTCGATATTGCCCTCGGGCGTATAGGCCAGCACCGGTGCAACCAGCGCGTTGCCCAATTGCGCCGCAATTTTGCCGGACAGCACTTTGGCGCGTACGTTGTGTTTGCCCAGCACCATGTGCGGGCCGTTTTGCTCAGTTCCACCAATTGGAATCAACACCGTGGTTTTGCCAGATTTAAGCGCCTGGCTGATCTCTTGCGTAGTCATTTCTTCAATAAACACATTGCCCTGCGCATGCGCAAGCGGGCCGATGCACACCATTGCACACCACAGCAGGGCTACTTTCAAGCAGTTGTTCAACGTGCGATCCTTCAATCAAAACCGCCATTGTCGCTGCGGGCAGCAGCAAGCTGGCACACGCGGCACAATCAAAACATGCCCCGCATTCTTTATTTCTTCACACTGTGTAATCTTGTCATTGGCAGCGGCGCTTTTATCCTTGGCGGTATTTTGCAGCCGGTCAGCACTGCATTGGGTATCAGTGTGGCAGCCGCTGGGCAAGCCATGACGGCATACGCCGTAGCCACTGCAGTCATAGCGCCGCTGTTAATTGTGCTGACCGCCGACTGGCCGCGCAAACGCGCTATTCAGTTGGCGCTGGCCTTGTTTGCAGCAGGTAACCTGGTGTGCGCGCTGGCCCCCAGCTTGACGGTACTGCTGCTGGGCCGCGTGCTGATGGGCGCGGGGGCAATGTTTACCGCGGCGGTGTCGGCACTGGCGGTCACGCTGGTGGCACCGGCTCTGGTGGGGCGAGCACTCTCAACCACCTTTTTAGGAATGAGCATCAGCTACGCGGTGGCCCTGCCGATTGGCGCGTGGCTGGGTTTTGAATACGGCTGGCGTGTGCCGGTGTGGTTGTGCGTGGCCGCAAGTGCGCTAGCGCTGCTAGCTGCAACGGTGCTGTTGCCCACAGGTGCGGCAACAACGCGTATCAACTTTGCGGGTTTTAAAGCCGCTGCAAGCCAAAGCGCGGTGCTGCGCGTGTGGCTGCGCACGCTGCTGTTTTTCATCGCCATCTTTAGCGTGTTTGCTTATTTAGGCCCGGTGCTGTTGGCGCTCAACACCATGAGCTCGGTCACGCTGTCGGTGGTGCTGGCTTTTTTCGGTATGGCGGGAGTTGTAGGAACGATCGTTGGCGGGTGGGCCAACGACCGCTTTGGCTCGCTGCGAACCATTGCCGTGCAGCTGACAGTGCTGGTGGCCATGATGTTTGTGCTGCCGTTAACTGAAGGTCATCTAGCCTGGACGGTAGCCACGCTGGTGGTGTGGGGAGTTGCAGGTTTCGGCATGACCGCGCCGCAGCAAAGCCGCCTGGTCAGTTTGTCGCCTGGGCAAGCGCCGCTGTTGCTGAGTTTGAACAGCTCCATGTTGTATCTGGGAACTGCATTGGGTGCGGTGGTCAGTGGCACATCGGTAAGCCTAGTGGGGTTTGCGCATTTGGGTTGGGTTGGCGCACCGTTTGGCTTGGCTGCCCTGCTCACGTTGGCGTTTGACCGCGCACCCAAAGCCACCGCCGCAACACAAGCGGCTTAAACGTGGCGCGGGCCAGCCTTGGTCGCTGCCCGGCGAGGCAGGCTGTCAGCCCGCTCATGGAGCGCTTCAATGATGTGGCATTTGGCGTCCTGGCCGTCACAGCGGCTGCGCAGCGCTTTCAAGTCTTTTTCAAGCGCCTTCAGTTCGGCTAGGCGCGTGCGCACATGTGCCAAGTGCTCATCAAGAGCACCGCGCGCTGCGCTGCAATCGGCCTTGATGTTCAGGTCAAGGCCCAACAGCAGGCGCACCTCGCCGAGGGACATGTCCAGCGCCCTGCAGGCCCGAATAAAGCGCAGCTGGTGCAAGTCACCTTCGCTATACATTCGGTAGCTATTCTCGCTTCTTGCGTGCGGGCTAAGCAGCTTTTCTTTCTCGTAAAACCGGATGTTGGCAGCGGTAACGCCACTGCGTGTGGCTGCTTCACCAATCTTGTAGCCACCCGCTATGTAGGGGATTGACTGCGCCATGCTTGACCTTCAAGTGGGTTTAAGGTTTCCAATCATGCCATTGATTAAGAAAAACCCAAGGAATCGACACCATGTCAGCCCACTGCTGCCCCCCACCCAACGCCGACGTCAAAAGCGCGAACAGCCCGCGCTATCGCAAAATATTATGGGCGGCGCTCATCGTCAACCTGGCCATGTTTGGCATTGAAATAGGCGCAGGATTTAAGTCTGGGTCAACATCACTGCTGGCTGATGCGATTGATTTTTTCGGCGATGCCGCCAACTATGGTGTGTCCCTTGCCGTGCTGTCTGCGGGGGTGGCTTTACGTGCTAGAGCCGCGCTGCTCAAGGGCGTTTGCATGATTGGGTTCGGCGTCTTTGTACTGGCCCGCGCCGCGTGGATGTTCAATCAGGGCGGCACGCCCGAGGCACTCACGATGGGCGGCATAGGCTTGCTGGCGCTGATTGCCAACGTGACGGTAGCCGCCATGCTGTATGCCTACCGCGAAGGCGACGCCAATATGCGCAGCGTGTGGCTGTGCTCACGCAACGACGCCATAGGCAACATCGCGGTGATGCTGGCTGCGCTGGGCGTGCTGGGCACGGGCAGCGCGTGGCCCGATCTGGCCGTTGCATCTGGCATGGCGGTGCTAGCGCTTGTGGGTGGCTGGTCTGTACTCAAGCAGGCGACTGGTGAAATACGGCATGCAAAACTTAACGACTAGAAAGACATCTCCATGACCACAACGACCTACGCATTAAGCGGCCTGCACTGCGGTGCCTGCGTTAAAAAAGTGACCCAGGCGCTAGCGCCGCTGGCCTCTGGCGTTGACGTGAGCCTGCAGCCCATGCAAGTCACGCTGACCGATGTAAAAGCTGACTTTAAAACACTCAAAACTGCGGTAGAAAACGCTGGAAAGTATGTTCTGGCACCTAATTTAGCCCCAAAACAGGCATCAAATACCCCTGTAGCCAAATCAATTCGGGCGCAAGCAGCTCCCGAAACAATAGCATCTGAAATTTCTGCTGCGAGCTGGCTAGCCACCTACAGCCCCCTGCTTTTGATCGTTGCGTACATTTTGGGTGCGAGTGTGCTGGTGCAAATTGGTACAAGCGGCTTGAACGGCGTGGCCAGCGTAAGCGCAATGGAAACCATGCGCTACTTCATGGCAGGGTTCTTTTTGGTGTTTTCGTTTTTCAAGCTGCTGGACATCAGCGCGTTTGCGGATGCGTACTCGGGCTACGACCTGCTGGCACGGCGCTGGCGCGGCTGGGGGCTGACCTACCCATTTGTTGAGCTGGCATTGGGCATGGCGTACCTCGCCAACTTCAACCCAACCCTGACGCATTGGGCCACCATCATCGTGATGGGCTTTTCAGCGATTGGCGTGATACGCGCCGTGGCCAGCAAGACGCAAATTCAGTGCGCCTGCCTGGGCACGGTGTTCAAGCTGCCGATGAGTACGGTAACGATTGTTGAAGATGTCGGCATGGTGGCGATGGCGGCGGCGATGCTTGCCATGGTCTAGCGGCGCCACACTTAGTCTTACTGAGGCTTTAAACCCACGTCGCGCGCCACGGTTTGCCAGCGGGTCGATTCGCTACGCATAAAGCCGCGCAACTCGTCGCGCCCGGTTCCCTTCAGGTCAACCCCCAGTGTGGACATGCGCGCTTGCACAGCAGAGCTGGCCAGCGCGCCTATGGTTTCTAACCGCAAGCGGTCCAGCACGTCAATCGGCGTAGTGATGGGTGCCACCAATGCCCACCACTGGTTGACAACCAACTCTTTAATGCCTAATTCTGTAAATGTGGGTACGTCGCGTAACGACGGCACGCCCATGCGCGAATTGCTGGTAACTGCAATCGCCCGAATTTTGCCTGCGGAGAGTAGCGCTGCACCACTGGCCAGCGTGGCAAAGTGGGCGGCTACTGTGCCAGCAGCCACATCGATCAGCGCAGGTGCCGAGCCACGGTAGGGCACCATGTTGAACTTTATTTTGCTGCGCTGGGCAAACATTTCGCCCACCAGGTGGCTGATGGTGCCTGAGCCGCTGTGGGCGATGGCAGGTGGGCCACCTTTTGTCGTGGTTGCGGTCTTTAAAAAGGTTTTTAGGTCTTTACTGTCATCACCCACGCCCGTGAACAAAATCAGCGGCGACGTGCCAATCAGCGTGATGGGTGAAAAGTCCCGCAGCAAGTCATACGGCAGCTTGGCCACCACTGCGGGGGCAATCGCGTGCGGCAATTCGACAATGCCCAAGGTGTAGCCGTCAGGTGCAGATTTGGCCAGTGCATCGGTGCCAATTTGCCCTGCCGCACCGGCCTTGTTGTCAACCACCACCGATTGGCCCAGTGTCTCTCCCATGCGCTGCGCGAGCGCACGCGCAATCGCATCTGTGCTGCCGCCGGGTGCCCACGGCACAATGATTTTGAGGGGCTTGTCTGGGTAGGCGGCCCAGGCAAACGGACTGGCAGTTGCAAGGCTAGCTGCGGCGCTTGACACAAAGGTACGGCGTTGAAGGATGTACATAGTTATGTCCTGTAGTGATTAAAACGAATCTAAATGTTGTCGGTAAAACTGGGGTCGCGTGAAGCGTTGGCAGTCAGTATCAAGAGCAACTCTGACTGCGCGTTGATCGCCTGCAACGCGTGCAACTGTTCAATGGCCGCAAAGCCCGCGGCGGCGCACAGCTCTGCACTGATGCCGTGCTGGGTCAGCACGCGTCTTGCGGCAAGGGCCTCTGCGTCTGGCACGACCAGCGCGCCGCCGCCGCTGGCAGTTGCGGCTTGCCACTGCAAATAAGTTACGGTCGCGCCAGCGGTTGAAAATTGCGCCGTTTGGCCCGGGAAGTTTTGGTGCAGGCTTTGGCCCGCAAGCACTTTAAACAAGCGCGCAAACGGCTCAATGACCCAAATTTTCGGCAGCGCATGTATTTGCCCAGCTTCCAGCAAATCACGAAAGCCCGCATAAATGCCCCAGGCCAAATCGCCGCGCGCAGTTGGCACCAAGATGTGCTCAGGCACGCAGCCATCGGCATGGCATTCGTAGGCAATGGCTTTGTAGCCTTCAATGGCCAGCGGCGCACTGCCGAGTGCTGGCAAGTGGTAGTTGGTCAAGGCAAAGTAGCCCGGCTGCGCAGCCCGCTTGGCAACAAATTCCCAACGGCCAGCGTTGTCATCAAACGCAAAACGCTTGGCACCAGCAGCGTCAAGCGCATCAGCATAGGCTTTTGTCATGCCCGCGTAGGTGGCAACCTCGCACGCCAAGCCCAATTCCTTTGCGTAGTGGGCAGCAGAAATGGCCGCGTTGCCTGACGACGCCAGCACCACCGTGTGCGCACCAAAATCAATTGCCTGCTGCATACCAACAGCCGACATACGGTCTTTGTGGGATCCGGTTGGGTTTTTTGATTCGTCCTTGATGTGCAGCTTGTCCAAGCCGAAAGCCCGCGCCAAAGCGGGAGCTTCAATCAGCGGCGTGCGGCCTTCTGCCAAAAGTCCGACTTCCGCATACGGCAGATAGTGCGACTCATCAGATTGTTTGTTGTAGCTGGCTCGCAAACTGACATGTACACCCTGCCGGGCACACACCGGGCAGCCGAGATGCACCAGTGCCAGCGGGTACGCAGCAGCGCAACGCAGACATTGCAAACCGTTCAAATGTGGGTTGCGCACCATTTGGTTTGCAGAGTTGCGCGAAGTTGATGCAAGGTTATTCACAGCACCATCGTAAAATTCATTAAATAATAAAATTACTAAATAATTTATAAATCGATAAAATTATTTATAGGTTGGTTACCCTGGGATTTTGACTTTGTTAAACCATGCGCTTTACTGAAATTGAAACCTTTCGCGCGCTGATGCGCAGCGGGTCAACCCGCAAAGCCGCCGACCTGCTGGGTGTGACGCAGCCAGCGATCAGCCAGTCGCTCAAACGTCTTGAGGCGCAGGCTGGCATCGCGATGTTTCAGCGCAGTGGCGGGCGTCTCGTGCCCACGCCTGAAGCACAGGCTTTGATGATCGAGATTGAGCGCGTTTTTATCGGCATGGACGCCATAGAGCATCGCCTGAGCAGCCTGCGCAACTTTGGCGTGAATCAGCTCGACATCAGTTGTTACCCGGCCTTTGGCCTGGGGTTTATGCCACGCGTGTTGGCACGGCTGAAAGCGCAAACCGCAGGGCAGCCGGAGCCCACCGTGTCACTGCAAATCTTGAGCTCCAAAGACGTGAAAAGCCGGGTGGCCAGCGGCCAGTCAGACTTTGGCCTGCTAGCCGATGAATTGGCACTCAGTGGCCTGGAGCATTCCACCTTTGCACGCTTTCCGGGTGTGGTCGTCATGCCGCCTGGCCATGCGCTGGCCCGCTTTAAAAGTATCAAACCCGCACAACTGGCCGAGGTAAGTTTTTTGGCGCTGAACCCTGAAGACGCATCACGCAGGCGGCTGGAAGCGACCATGCTTGAACATGGCGCAAGCCTGCGCGTGGCCGTGCAAACGCCTTACGCAGCCAGCGTGTGCGAGCTGGCGCTGCGCGGCCTGGGCGTCGGTTTGGTCAACCCGATTACCGCCCTTGACTACGCCGAGCGCGGCCTGGTGGTGCGCAAGTTTTCAGTGGATGTGTCATTTGCCTGCCTGCTGGCGCTGCCTGCGGGCAAGGTGTTGTCCAGCACAGCGCGTGATTTTTTGTCTTTGATGCGGCTACAGTTGCGGGATGATGAGCAGCGCCTGCGCAGATTTTTAAATTAGACGGTTGAACTTTTCCAACGATTAATTATCATTACCACATGCGCCTGCTGATCCTCGCTCTCATGATTGTTCTACTGCCCTTGCGCGGCTGGGCGGGGGACGTGATGGCGGTTGAAATGGCCAGCCATTCAGTTGCTATGAAATCAGGAGCTGCTGGCCCGCATAAAATGGCGGCTACAAGCTCTTTTGACCATCAAAACAGGGGCATGCCAGATTGTCATGGAGCCACCAACGGCCAAACAGGCGTTGACAAAACAGCCACTACCACGATGGGTGAAGAGCACAGCGGTACCTGCCAGGCTTGCCAAGCGTGCCATTCGGTAGCCCTGTCGCCCTCAGCCCTTGTAGCGGCGAGCTTTTTGGACTTGACCCAGTTGCTCCCAACACGGGCCGCATCATTTACCAGCGCCGCTGCCGCGCTGCGCCAAAAACCACCGATCTCCTAGAACTCAGGCCCAAACTGGGTCTGTACTTTGCTTTTCTTGCGGACACCTTCACAGGTCTTCGCCAGAACACCGCGATGTTCAAGTCGCATGCAATGACTTCAGGAGATTTTCATGGTTTTACACAGCCACATCACGTTTCGGCTTTTAGCCCTGTTGGCATCTTGCACCTTCATGGTCAGTGCGGCGCATGCACAAGCAGTTGCACCTGGCGGCGACAAGGCCTCAGCAGTTACGCCCTATCGGTCAGCGTTTGAAGGTTATCGCCCCTACACCGACGATGCCATCACCAACTGGAAGGCCGCCAATGACACCACCGCACGCATTGGCGGCTGGCGTGAATATGCCAGGCAGGCGCAGCAACCTGACAACACGCCCTCCCCGGCCAACAAGGCGTTAGAGACCGCGCCCAAACCCACAACAAAGGCAAAACCATGACGCTCAAAGTTTTTAGATTGACCGCGCTGGCCGCCTCAGCCTTGGTGCTGGCAGGTTGTGCTTCAGTTGATTTTGACAAAGCTGTCAGTGACACCAACCAGACTGCTGGTACCTTCACAGGCGGCAAACTGGAATTAAGCCGCAACGCTGAACAAAACGCAGCAAAAAGCAAACTCTCCAGCGAGCTTTTGTCAAAGCCACTAAGCCTTGATGATGCTGTGCAACTTGCGTTGGCCAACAGCCCGGCTGTGCAAACCCTGCTGGCGCAAAGCTGGGCCGACATGTCAGCAGCCAACCAGGCTGGGCGAATTTCCAACCCGATCTTTAAGTTTGAGCGTGTCACCTTCAAAGACGAGCTGGAGCTGGGGCGCATTTTGTCGTTTGGCCTGCTTGATTTGCTAACGCTGCCGCGCCGTCAGGCCATTGCACAAAGCCAGATAGCGCAGGCCAGGGTGCAGTTGTCTTCCAATGTGGTTGAGCAGGTCACCCAAGTACGGCAAGCCTGGGTACGCGCAGTCGCCAGCGGCCAAACACTGCAATATGCCGAGCAAATCAGCACCACAGCCGAGGCCAGTGCAGAGCTTGCCAAGCGCATGCAGCAGGTGGGCAACTTCAACAAACTGCAGCGCGCGCGCCAGCAGGTTTTTTATGCCGACAGCGTTGCGCAATTGGCATCTGCGCAGCACAGTGCACTGGCCGCGCGTGAAGAATTGGTGCGCCAGCTGGGGCTGACGGACGCGCAAGCTGCGCAACTCCAACTGCCCGAGCGCCTGCCTGATCTGCCCAAAGCAGCGCGCGCGCCTGAGCTGGTCAGCAGCACGGCACTTGAGCAGCGTCTGGATGTGCAACTGGCGCGCGGCCAGCTTGATGCGGCGGGTAAATCCCAGGGCTTAAACCTGCTTACCAGCCTGCTGGATGTTGAGCTGGACATCATTCGCAGCACCACTTTTGACAATGGCGGCGGTGTTGGCAGGGCCTTTGCCAAACGCGGTTACGAGCTGGGCATACGGCTGCCGATTTTTGACTGGGGCAATGCCAGGCGTGACAGCATGAACGCCCAATCAATAGCCGCAGCAAATCGCTACGAAAGCACGGTACGCGGCGCGACATCACAACTGCGTGAGAGCTATTCAGCCTACCGCACGGCGTACGACGTGGCGCGCCACTACCGCGATGAAGTCGTGCCGCTGCGAAAAACCATGGCGGAAGAAAACGTGCTGCGCTACAACGGCATGCTGATCGGCGTGTTTGAGTTGTTGGCTGACACCCGCGACCAGGTCAGCAGCGTGGTGACCGCCATCAATGCTTACCAGCAATTCTGGCTGGCCGATGCGGCCCTCAGCGCTTCCCTGACAGGCAAACCAACCAGCATGATGATGACCGCCCCGGCTGCAGGCGGCGGTGAAAAGCCTGGCCATTAAATCCATTCAATAAAGATTTACCATGAACAACAGACGAAACTTTTTAGCGGGCGCAGGCGTGATCACCGCTGCCGTTAGCGCCGCCGCTGTCAGCCGGGTAGCCATGGCCGCCCTGCCCGAGCCCGTGATGCAAACCAAGCCCGACACCATGGCGCCATTAGTGCCCAACACAGGCCGCCCGTACAACCCGGTCGTCACCCTCAATGGCTGGACGCTGCCCTGGCGCATGAACAACAACGTCAAAGAATTTCACTTGGTGGCCGAGCCGGTGGTGCGTGAATTTGCGCCGGGCTTTAAAGGCCACCTGTGGGGTTACAACGGCCAGTCACCAGGCCCGACGATTGAGGTGGTGGAAGGCGACAGGGTGCGGATATTTGTCACCAACAAACTGCCCGAGCACACCAGCGTTCACTGGCACGGCCAGCGCCTGCCCAATGGCATGGACGGTGTGTCGGGATTGAACCAGCCCGCCATCCCGGTCGGTAAAACCTTTGTCTATGAGTTTGTAGCCCGCCGCCCCGGCACCTTCATGTACCAC
>JANPDQ010000178.1:0-24374 GCA_031431575.1 Polaromonas sp. | reverse complement strand
GTTGAAAAAGGCGAGGGCCGAAAAGTTGGCCTGGAAGAGCTGGTGTTTGCCGACGGCCGTGAAAAAATTTACCTGGGCCGCGATTCAGCCGCGCTGATGCTGATAGCGCAAATCCGCGACGAAGCGCACCGCTTTGCCATTACCGGTATGCGGGCAAAACGCGCATCGGTTCGCACCGGCGCCAGCAAACTCGAAGACATTGAAGGCATCGGGCCCAAAAAGCGCGCCAGCTTGTTGCAACGCTTTGGCGGCATACGCGCTATTGCATCGGCTAGTGCTGAAGACATTGCCACGGTGGACGGCATTTCGAAAGAGCTGGCGGACGAGATTTACCGGGCTTTGCATTGAAAAGTCTCTGAATAAGCCTTTCAAAACTCCAAAAGTCGTTTTTTGGGCACAAAAAGTGCCTCTAGCCTAATTAAAACAGGCGTAAGCAGCTATAAAATAAGTAGCTACTTTGCGGCGTGTCAAAATCAGACGATGAAGTTTTGGACTATTCCCACGATCATGACCTGGACGCGCATCATCGCGATTCCCTTGATCGTCGGGGTTTTTTACCTCGATATCCCTGAAGAAAGGCGCAACCTGATTGCGTCCGTCATGTTCGTGGTTTTTGCCGCCACCGACTGGCTGGACGGGTATTTGGCCCGCAAACTTAACCAGACATCTTCGTTTGGTGCCTTCCTGGACCCGGTGGCCGACAAGTTTTTGGTGTGTGCAGCGCTCTTGGTGCTGGTGCATTTACAGCGCGCCGACGTGTTTGTGGCGCTCATCATCATTGGCCGTGAAATCGCCATTTCTGCGCTGCGCGAGTGGATGGCCATGATTGGCGCGACCAAAAGCGTGGCGGTGCACATGCTCGGAAAAATCAAAACCGCAGTGCAAATGACGGCTATTCCATTTTTGCTTTACGACGGCGTGTTGTTGGGCGCTATTGACACGCACTTGTGGGGGACCTGGCTGATCTGGATTTCTGCTGTTCTGACCGTGTGGTCGATGGTCTATTACCTGCAAAAAGCAATTCCTGAAATCAAGGCGCGGGCCAAGTAGTTTGGCTGCGTCGTCGCCAGAAAGCGTGCTGATTCGCGCTATGCCAGCGGTGTTTGTGCTCATCTGGAGCACCGGCTTCATCGTTGCCAAGTTTGGCTTGCCGTACGCACCACCTTTCACATTTTTGGCGGTTCGCTTTTTCTGCTCACTGTTGTGCTTTTTAGTGTGGATCAAACTCACTGGGGCGCAGTGGCCGCTGGGCCGCGCGCAGTGGCTGCACCTGTGCGTGGTTGGGCTGTTAACGCATGCTGGTTATTTGGGCGGCGTCTGGCTGGCCGTCAAGTCTGGCATGGGGTCTGGGCTTGCCGCCTTGGTGGTGGGTTTGCAGCCGGTGCTAACCGCACTGTGGGTGTCGTCGCATTTCGGTCGGCAAGGTGCGCAGGGCGGTCAACGTGTCTTGGCCCGCCAGTGGTTGGGGTTGGCGCTGGGCCTCGGCGGATTGCTTTTGGTCGTTTGGCACAAATTAGGGATTGGTACCGAGGCCACGGCACTGACCCTTGGCGCAACTGTTTTTGCTTTGCTGTGCATCACGGCGGGAACGCTCTATCAAAAGCGATTTGTCGCCAAAACCGATGTGCGCAGCGCCAACGCCGTGCAGATCGCGGCAGCGTTGCTGGTCATGCTGCCGTTTGCTTTTTTTGAGTCAGAAGCCATCGCGTGGAATACGCCGTTTGTGGGCGCGCTAGCGTGGTCTGTGCTGGTGTTGACGCTGGGCGGCAGCTCGCTTTTGTATTTGTTGATTCAGCGCGGCGCGGCCACTTCGGTCACTAGCTTGATGTACCTGGTGCCGCCCACAACAGCGCTGATGGCATGGGTGCTTTTTAACGAAACCATCACCTTAGCAACGCTGGCAGGTACAGTGCTTACCGCTATCGGCGTGAGCTTGGTGGTGCGGGGCGCGGGCGCGAAATCACCGGCGTAGCCTTCCAAGGCTCCGAGGCGAATTCGTCCACCAGAAAGTCGATCAACAAGCGAATGCGGCGTGGCGCATCGGGCCGGTGGGGTGCCAGCCATTGAATGTCTGCATCCGGCATAGACCAATCAGGCAACACGCGCACCAGTTGCCCCCTCGCAAGCTGCGGGGCAATGTCCCAGAGGCTTCGCAGCATGATGCCGCGTCCGTCCAGGCACCAGTCACGCACCAGCTCACCTGAATTGCTGGTGAGGGGGCCGTTCACCCGCACAACTTGCGTCGCGCTGTGTTTTTTAAGCTGCCACACGTCAAAGGGCTGTCCTGCTGCGTTGCTGTTTTCACGCACTATCAGGCAAGCATGTTGCTGCAGCGCTGGTACATTGTCTGGAGCGCCATGTTCTTTGAGGTAGCCAGGCGTTGCCACCAGCACGCGCTGGTTGCGAGCCAAGCGCCGCGACACCCACTGCGCTGCTTGCGCATTGCTGACTGACCACAGCCACACTGCACCATCAAACCCACTAGCCGCGAGGTCGGGCAGTTGCTCAGTTAGCTGCAGTTGAATTTGTACTTGTGGGTAGCGCTCTTGAAAACGCGCTAGCGCCGGGCCCAACCAAAGCCGCCCGAAGCCGAAGGTTGCTGCCAAACGTATGCGGCCGGTCGGCACTTTGCGCCTTTCCTGCAATTGCGCTTCCAGCGTCTTGAAGCCATCGAGCAATGCGCCGGCACTGTTGCAAACAGCCTCACCCTCAGCAGTGAGGCTAACGCGCCGGGTGGTGCGCTGAAACAGGCGCTGCCCTAAGCGCGCCTCCAGCGCCGCAAGACGCTTGGTTACGGCCGGTGCGGCCACGCCCAAACTTAACGCGGCGGCGCCCAGGCTGCCCTGTTCGCGGATTGCCAACACCAGCTCAAGGTCACTGCGTTGTATGCTGGTCATTGGCTTCTTGGCCCCTTTATTAATGCTTATTTAGAAATAATGAATATCTTTATTGTTGCTTGAAATTCTCCCTGCAAAAAGCGATGATTTGATCGTGCAAAATTTAGCTGACTTCTCAACGGTAAAAGTCCAAACCCGCGCTGGGCAAATCCACACGCGCAAAGGCGGAAGCGGCCCGCCTTTGCTACTGGTGCATGGCCACCCACAAACGCATGCAATCTGGCACCTGGTAGCGCCCGCCTTGGCAAACCACTTCACAGTGGTAATGATGGATTTGCGGGGCTACGGCGATTCCGCCCGACCAGCCAGCGACGACGACCATGCCCCGTATTCAAAGCGTGCACTGGCCCAGGACGCACTCCAGGTCATGCAGCACCATGGTTTTGAGCGCTTTGGCGTGCTCGCGCACGACCGCGGCGCGCGCGTGGCGCATCGGCTTGCCATAGACCACCCAGATCGGGTGGAGCGGCTCATGCTGCTGGACATTGCGCCCACGTTGGCAATGTATGAAAACACCACGCAAGCTTTCGCTACTGCGTATTGGCACTGGTTTTTTTTGATTCAGCCACCGCCGCTTCCGGAAGCATTGATTGAGTCCGACCCCGACCGCTACGTGCGCAGTGTGATGGGCAAGCGCCATGCCGGTTTGGCAGCGTTTGCGCCAGATGCGCTGGCTGAATACGAACGTTGTATGCACATTCCGGGAACGGCCCACGCCATTTGCGAAGACTACCGCGCCAGTGCCAAGATTGACCTGGCGCACGACCGCGCAGACGTGGCAGCGGGCCGCAAGCTCACCCAGCCGCTACACGTGCTGTGGGGCGAACACGGCGCGGTGGGGCAGTGCTTTGACGTACTCGCCCTGTGGCGGGAACGTGCCACGCAGGTTGCCGGGACCAGCGTGCCGTGCGGTCACTACATTGCCGAAGAAGCACCAGAGCTGCTGCTTGCCCAGGCTTTGGACTTTTTCAAAACTTGAATTAACAACTTTTCAAAGGAAAAAACATGGGTAAAAAACGCATTGCCGTGATTGCTGGCGACGGCATTGGCAAAGAAGTCATGCCAGAAGGTATCCGCGTGATGGACGCTGCGGCGCGGAAATTTGGCATTGATTTGCAGTTTGACCACTTTGACTTTTCAAGCTGGGACTATTTCGAAAAGCACGGCCAAATGTTGCCCGACAACTGGAAAGACCAAATTGGCGGTCATGACGCCATTTATTTTGGCGCGGTTGGCTGGCCCGAAAAAATTGCAGACCACGTGTCATTGTGGGGGTCGCTCCTGCTGTTTCGCCGCGAGTTCGACCAGTACATCAATTTGCGGCCAGCACGCTTGATGCCCGGCATCATCGCGCCGGTGGTGCGCCGCGACGGCAGCCCGCGTGCCCCGGGGGAAATTGACTTTTACATCGTGCGCGAAAACACCGAAGGTGAATACTCCAGCATTGGCGGTAGGGCCTTTCCAGGTACTGAGCGTGAGTTTGTTTTGCAAGAATCTGTGTTTACACGCATCGGGGTAGACCGCGTGCTCAAGTTTGCATTTGAGCTGGCCCAGTCGCGGCCAAAAAAGCATTTGACCAGCGCTACCAAGTCCAACGGCATTTCCATTTCCATGCCCTATTGGGATGAGCGCGTCGTCGAGATGGCAAAAAATTACATCGACATCAAGCTTGATAAATTCCACATTGACATCCTTACCGCGCATTTTGTGCAGCGCCCGGATTTCTTTGATGTGGTGGTAGCCAGTAATCTGTTTGGCGACATTCTGAGTGACTTGGGGCCAGCTTGCACGGGCACCATCGGCATCGCGCCAAGCGCCAACCTCAACCCGGAGCGAAAGTTTCCATCCTTGTTTGAGCCGGTTCACGGCTCAGCTCCAGACATCGCTGGTCGGAACATTGCGAACCCGATTGGCCAGATTTGGTGCGGCGCAATGATGCTGGAATTTCTGGGCTACAAAGACGCGCATGACGCAGTGCTTGCAGCGATTGAAAGAACACTGGCGCCGGGCAGCGGGGCTCCGCGCACGCCTGATTTGGGCGGCAATGCCTCCACGTCCGACGTGGGCAAAGCCGTAGTTGCAGCGCTTGGCTGAAATGTTTTAAGGCCGTTGTCGCTTAGGTGTGCCTGCTTCGAAAACATACGAATAATGCATTACAGGCAAGGTGGGGTGGAATAAAACCGTCTAGAATCGCGCTCCGTGCTGCAGACTTGTTTGCTGGCCTTATTGACACTTGGGTAATCAGTGGTTCAAATGAAGGTCAGCAAAAAAATGCTCGCGCTGCTTCTCGCAGATGCCGATACCGGCGTTTCTCGCAGTGTTTTTTTGAGACAAACTGACTAACATTTCAATTTACTTTAATTAACGAGGAACTCCTTGTGAACAAGACAGAATTAATCGAACACATCGCCAAGCATGCGGACATCTCCAAAGCTGCCGCCACCCGTGCGCTGGAGGCAACCATAGGCGCTGTGAAAACAACGCTAAAAAAAGGCGGCTCTGTTTCTCTGGTGGGATTCGGCACTTTTGCAGTAACCCGCCGCGCTGCGCGTGTTGGCCGCAACCCACGCACCGGCGATGCGATTAAAATCAAGGCCGCTAAGGTTCCGAAGTTCCGTCCAGGCAAAGCGCTCAAAGATGCTTTGAACTGAGCACAGGCTTCAAATAGTGATTTAAAAAGTTTAGGGTGGGGTGCTTAGCTCAGTTGGTAGAGCAGCGCCCTTACACGGCGTAGGTCGGCGGTTCGAGCCCGTCAGCACCCACCACAGACTTTGAAGGTGAACTTTGGCAGCGCATAGCAGCCATGAAAAGGCGAACAGGCGGTTCGCCTTTTTTTATGGCTAGACTAGATTTTTAGATGCATATTTATTCGGTCAGAGCAGCCGGCACTTTAGGACACGCATGTTTGATTTCATCCGCAAGCACACCAAAATCACTATGGGATTTCTGTTCCTGCTGATCGTGCCATCATTTGTTTTGTTCGGCTTGGACGGCTATACCAACCAAAAAGACAAAAGCGCAGTGGTAGCAAAAGTCGACGGCCAGGAAATTCTGCAAACCGAATGGGATCGTGCGCACGCCCGCGAAACCGAGCGCATGAAAGCGTCCATGCCATCTTTGGACGCCAAGCTGCTCGATTCCCCAGAAGCCAAGTACGCCACGCTGGAGCGTTTGGTGCGCGACCGGGTGCTTGCCGCTGCTGTGGGTTCCATGAAGCTAAACACCAGCGACCAGCGCTTGGCCCGCGAGCTGCAACAAAACCCCGAAGTCGCGTCGCTACGCCGACCAGACGGCACACTCGACATGGAGCGCTACAGGCAACTGCTGGGCGCGCAAGGCTTGAGCCCTGAAGTGTTTGAGGCCAATGTGCGCGCGGACTTGTCAACCCGCCAAGTGATGTTGGGCGTGTCCAACAGCGGATTTTCGTCAAATGCGGTGGCCGATGCATCCCTGAGTGCGTATTTTGAAAAGCGCGAAGTCCAACTGGCAACTTTTAATTCTGCCGACTTCGCCGCCAAGCTAACCCCGACAGACGCCGAACTCGAACAGTTCTACAAAGCTAACGAAAACTTGTTTCAGGCATCTGAAAAAGCCACCATTGAATACGTTGTGCTTGATGTTGAGTCTTTAAAGCGGTCGGTGGTGGTGACAGACGCCGATTTAAAAAGCTACTACGACCAAAACCTTCAGCGATTGAGCGGCAAGGAAGAACGCCGCGCAAGCCATATTTTGATTACTGCCGCCAAAAGTTTGCCTGACGCAGAGCGCGCCAAGGCCAAGGCAAAGGCGGACGAGCTACTGGCGTTAGTGAGCAAGGCGCCGGACACTTTCGCCGATGTGGCGAAGAAAAACTCTCAAGATCCAGGGTCTGCGCCTGCCGGAGGCGACCTTGACTTTTTTGCGCGCGATGCGATGGTCAAACCGTTCTCAGACGCGGCGTTTGCGATGAAAGAGGGCGACATCAGCGCTGTCGTTGAATCTGAATTCGGCTTTCATATCATCAAGCTGACCGACATCAAAGCGCCCAAGCAAAGCACTTTTGAAGAGATGAAACCCGAGCTGGAGCTGCAAGCTAAAAATCAACTTGCGCAAAAAAAGTTTACAGAATCCGCTGAAAGTTTCAGCAACTCGGTCTACGAGCAGGCTGACAGTTTGAAGCCAGTCGCCGAGCGTTACAAACTCGAACTGAAAACAGCAACCGGTATTACGCGCAAGCCGCCGCCTGGCACTTCTGGCGCGCTCGCCAACTCCAAGTTTTTAAATGCAATTTTTTCACCGGATGCTACTGAAAAGAAGCGAAATACCGAAGCGGTAGAAGTCGCTTCCAACCAACTGGTAGCCGGACGCGTGGTGGAGTACACGCCAGCGCGCACGCAGCCATTTGCGGAAGTCAAAGATGCCGTCCGCCAGCGCTGGGTAACCAGCCGCGGTGCAGAAGCTGCTCGCAAAGAAGGCGCAGCAAAATTGGCCGCGTGGACGGCAGCACCGCAGGACGCGGTGCTGCAGCCAGCGATAACTATCTCGCGTGACCAAGCGCAGGGGCAAAAAATGCCGCCGCAACTGCTCGATGCAGCGCTGCGCAGCGATGCGGCGGCTTTGCCAGCTTTTAAAGGCGTTGATTTGGGCGCGCAGGGCTACGTGGTAGTTAAAGTCCTTAAGGTGTTGCCAAGAACCGAATCAGCACCCGAGGCAGCCAAGCAGGAGCGTTCGCAATACAACCAGGCCTGGAGTTCAGCTGAAAGTGCGGCGTACTACAACGTTTTAAAAGAAAAGTTTAAAACCGAGATTAAAGTGGCCAAGCCCGCACGTGATTTGCTCGCAGCCCAGTCCGGCGCTGAAAATTCACCGAACCGCTAGTCAAGCTGAGCGTACTCGCGTCTTAGCAAGCCGCTATAATTAGGCCTGTGGTGGCTGTAGCTCAGTTGGTAGAGTCCAGGATTGTGATTCCTGTTGTCGTGGGTTCGAGCCCCATCAGCCACCCCAACCCCATATTCAATGCCCGCTACTTCATCGTAGCGGGCATTTGTTTTTCCGACATTGCTTTTTAAGCATTTTTTGGCTTTAGCGCAATGAATACGGGCGCAAACAGCTATTATAAATATAGCGTTTAGTGTGCCAGAAAGTGTGCCTAGAAGTGGGGTGGGAGATCGTCATGCTGGGGGCGTTCGCCAGACACGCGCAAGCCGGTGCCCGCTTCTTTGTGTGATTGCCTCAAGGCCTCTACATCCCTGAAAAGTCGATCAATTTGCTGTTGCTGGCGAACGATGACGGCGTCCAGTTGTTCCAGTAAGTCTTCGGTGTAAGTCGCTTTGATTTCCAGGTTGGTCAGGCGCTGGTCGGTGGTGCTGGTAGTCGGAGTTGGGTGGTTCATAGGAATATTTGACATGAAAAACTCAGTCACCCAGATCAATGGTCTGCGTTAAAGGCAGTCCATCGGGCGCAACGTAATCGGCCACCACAAAAACCCTGTTTTGGGCATTCCCAGCAATTTGCAGCCAACGCACCAAGAATTCAATCGACATTGCATCCAGCGCTGCGAAGGGTTCATCGAGGAGTGCCACAGCCGCGTTCGAGGCAAACGCCGCTGCCAGAAAAACCTTACGCTTTGTGCCTGTGGACAACATGAAAAGCTGCTTGTGCAGGTGGTCTTTCAGGCTCAAGCCAGCAGTCATGTCAGCCAGCAAGCGGTTGTCAAAGCCAGCAAATGTTGCGCGCTGCAATTCGAAATAATCCTCCACGCGCACTTGGTCAAATGCGTCACAGCGCGGCTCAGTCCAGAATACCTGGGCGCGGTAGTTTGCCGGATGCGCCTTGAGATCGATCCCGTTGATGTGCAACTGCCCGCCCTGCGCGGTAAGCGCTCCCGCAAGCAGCCGAAGCAGCGTGCTTTTTCCGCAGCCGTCACCGCCGCGTAACAGCGTAATGCCATCTGTAATCTGGGCTGAAAAATTGCTGAACAGCGTTTTGTCTGGGTAGCTGAAGTACACCGAAGTGGCGATCAGGTTTATGGCGGGGTGGGTTTGCGTCATGCCCGTATTTGACCCTAGCCAAGCGCGGGCTCACGGCTGCGAGGCGCTGACCGCGCGCATTTCAGTTTCTTTGCGGCCCGCACTTCGCCTCAGGATTTGGTACTTCGTTGCACGCTGCAAATGCCTCGGCCTTGATTCCTCCCCGTGCAGTCCTGAATGGCGCAAAGCATGCGCCACTTTCGTCGTACAAGCGTTGCCACGTTGGGCAATCCGTACTTTCAGTGACCGTCTCTTTTGGTCGCTTTGCAGCGGGCTGGGGTGACATGTCTTGAGGAGGAACTGGATTTGATGCTGCCGTTGCTGGCGAGCTGGTATTGTTACTGCGATCCTTGGAGCTGTCGCTTGCCGCACGTCGGGTAGCAGGCGCTGCAGTTTTTTCAGTGTGGGTACAGGTCACGACGCTCCTGTAGCTTTGCGGGACCACATCAGATAACTGCACCTTTCCGTTTCGGTCAACCCAACGGCAAACTGACGTTGCGCCCACAGCGGGTGAATACAAAACACCAGTAGCCACTGCGAGCAAAACCAATATTGCAAAACTTTCCAAGCGGTTGGAGTTCCGCTGGATCGCGATCAAGTAGCCAGAAGTTCGCGAATTCATGGGGATTCCTTTGTTTGCTGAAAAACTACCAGCACCGCGTGTGCGGGCAAGTCCGCCAACCGCACAACCTCGCCAACTGCAACGATGCGATGCGCCTTTATGTCGTTAGACCTTGCGCGTTGCCAAAGAACAGAAACCGATTTGCCGCCCAGCTTCAAGGTGATTTCAAATGACGGCCAGTCATCGGGAACGCACGGCGTCAGCGACATCTCGCCTTGCCGAATTCTCAAGCCCAGCAGCGACTCAAGCGCTGCGCGGTAAAGCCAGGCAGCTGATCCGGTGTACCAGCTCCAGCCGCCACGACCGGTGTAGGGTGCAGACCCATAAATGTCACCAGCCACCACATAAGGCTCAAGCTCGTACTTTGGGCCGCGTAGCGGGTGCTGGCTGCGGTGGGCTGGGCTGATGGCTTTGAAACTTTCCCAAGCGGCTTTTGCGTCGCCAGTCTGAGCTTGCGCCATAAGTGCCCATACGGCTGCGTGGTTGTACTGCCCGCCGTTCTCGCGCACTCCTGGTGGGTAGGCCTGGATGTAGCCTGGGTTGTTTTCTGAATCGGCCAAAGGCGGTGTCAAAAGGTGCAGCAAGCCTTCGTCGTTGTCTACCAGCTGCGCGTTCATGGCCCGCAGTGCCGGGCCGCTGAAGTTTGCGGTAGACGCGCCTGAAAGCACTGACCAGGCTTGGGCAATCAGGTCAATGCGGCATTCTTCGTTGCTTGAAGAGCCCAACGGCGCGCCGTTGTCGAAAAAGGCGCGCTTGAAGTACTGTCCGTCCCAGCCGTGGGTGTGGAGCGCTTCAATCCAGCCAAGGCGTGCGTTGGTCCAGCGCCTGGCTCTGGCGTCGTCCCCACGTGCTGCCGCCAGCGGTGCAAAGTCTGCGACCACGCGACACAAAAACCAGGCCAGCCACACCGATTCGCCTTTGCCCTCGTGGCCCACACGGTTCATGCCATCGTTCCAGTCGCCTGTGCCCATCAACGGCAAGCCGTGTGTGCCTATGGCCATGCTGCGGTCAATCGTGCGCGCGCAGTGCTCATAAACAGTAGCGGTTTGGTCGCTTATTTCGGGCGCGTAGTAAGCGTCTTCCGCGCCGTCAGGAATCGCCGCACCAGTGATGAAGGGAACCTGCTCGTCAAGCACAGATGCATCAGCAGTCACATCAACGTAGTGCGCGCAGGCAAACGGCAGCCACAGCAAGTCGTCGCTGAAATGGGTACGCACGCCTTCACCGCCCGGTGCGTGCCACCAGTGCTGCACGTCGCCTTCAGCAAACTGGCGCGAGGCGTTCAGCACAATTTGCTGTCGCAATCGCTCGGGGGCCACTACGGCAAACGCCATACTGTCTTGCAGCTGGTCTCTAAAGCCAAACGCACCGCCGGCCTGGTAAAAACCGGCTTTTGACCACAGCCTGGACGTCAGTGTTTGGTACAGCAGCCAGCGGTTGACCAGTGCATCAAACAGTGGGTCGGGAGTGTGTACTTGAATGTGCCCCTGCAGCTCACCCCAGAACGCTTTAACTGCTGCTAACGCTTGAAGTACATCGGCTGCAGGTTTGCTGCACCAGCGCTCGGCCATTTGCCCGGCCTTCGCGGCATCTGCTGCATGGCCCAATACCATCGTGTAGTGGTGTACTTCGCCCGGTGCAAGTAAAAAGCTGCTGGCCAGCGCACCGCACGGGTTCAGACCACCGCCACTGCGCTGCTCAAACTTTTCAGGCCATTCCAATTGGCCGCCGACGGTAAAAAACTCGCTTCGCTCGCAAGTCCACTGCGCAGCGCCAGGCAGTCCGGCCATCGCTAAAAACGCAGTGTTACCCCCGAATCCGCCACGACTTTCACGCTGCTGGGCGAAAACTGCCGGCGCGTCACTGGCCGCCGAGCATATCAGCGTCTGGCTCTCAGAAAGGGCTGCGCCCATTTGCCACTCCAGCATCGCCAACGCGCGTAACTTTCTTGGCTGGGCAGCGCCATTGCGCAATTCAACGAGCACCAGCTTGACCGACTCTACGCTATCTGCAAAAAAAGTGCAGCGCATATCCAAGTGGTCATGCGTGGACTCAAACACGCTATAGCCTTGGCCATGCCGTACGCGGTGCCGTTTGGCCGTGCGGGTACTGCCTGGGGTTAAATGCAGCAGCTGGCCGGAGTCCAAATCCTGCAACTGAAAGTGCTCATGCGTTGGGTCTTCTACTGGGTCATTGCTCCAGGGCGTGAGCTGGTGCAGGCGGCTGTTGGTGGCCCATGTGTAGCCACTGCCTGCTTCAGATATTTGAAAGCCGAATCCGGCATTGGCAATCACGTTTACCCAAGGACGTGGCGGGCGATGTGTAGCGTCCACTTCAAACTGAAATTCGCCGGTGGCTTCGTCAAAGCGGCCTTGCGGCGCGGTGGTGTGCGTTGAAAGTGCGAGATGGATTGACTGCGTTAGGGGCGGTTGAAAGTTGCGCGAATCCGCTGGTGCTGTTCGGCGCTTGTCCCACTTCACTTGCAGTGCCGCCACCTGGGTTTCAATAGGGCGACCTTCGGCCGTAAAGATAACGCGTGCCAACGCCGCCAGCGCAAGTTTTTCTGAAGCCGAAACTTCGTAGTCGCGCAGCAAATAAAAACCCGCTGCATCAGTGGGCGGAAAGCTATGCTGGGTTTTTTGGGTGAGCCGATCGCGCTGCATGGTAATTTCACGCTGTAGCGGCGACAAGTAGGAGTTGGCTTCGCTATTAAGCACCACCACATCCGTGGGCAGCCCGCCAAAACTCCACCAAGGCTGCGCTCTGAGAAGTGACTGAATCAGTGCGATCCCTTCGCTCGAATGGATACGCACCAGCAAGATGGGTTTGTCTCCAGAAATACCAAAGCGCCACAACTGCCGCTGGTCGACCAATGCCGCGCCTGATGCGGCACGCGCTGCGCTGTACATCAGCGCGGTTGCCAAGTCCTGCAGGGCTGCGTTTTCTTCCACATCAATGCCTAAATCCCGTAGCCGCACCTGCGCCAATGTGGCCGCCATCCGCGTCGCTCGCGCCACGTGCATTGGTTGCAGGTACTTGTCGATGGTGCTGATCAAGTCTGGCTTGTTCAGAGCCACGGCTGTGGCAAAGCTCAGCCGCGCAATGCCACCTGCCGGAACGCGGACTTTTACGCGCAAGCAAGCTACCGGATCGAGCCCGTTTACGGGTTGCCTGTCTTCGCCGCTTCCCGGCTTGCTGTCATCAAGCCAAGCCTGCTGCCCCATGGCCGGTTGTGAGCGTGAACGGCTGCGCCCTAAAAACGATCGGCGGTCGGACGCGCAGTCAATCTCAATAACTTCTGCTTCAGCTTCCGCCAAAAAATGCGCCGCTGACAACACCGCCTCGCCATGCAGGCGCGGGCGGCGTGACATCACCAGTGCGCGCCACTGCGTGTGCCAAGTGGTGTCAATAAACAGGTTGGAAAACGCCGGATGCGCTTCATCGGCTTTTGCGTCTGACAGGGCCACCTCAAAGCATGAGATGACTTCATAGGTCATTTCATGCTGGCTAAGGTTGTTAATTACTACGCAACGAATTTCGGTATCGTCTTCGGGGCTTACCAATACAGTGGTGCAAATGTCAAGTTCGTTGGATGCGCAGTCAAATTGCACCCGATCGGCCAGGAAAAGCGTGCTGTACCGCCAGTTTGGGTTTGGGGCAGGGTGTGACGTGACGGAGTGGGGCTGGGTGTCGGGCGCAGTGCTTACGTAAATAAATGTGCCGTACAGGTCGCGCAGCAAATCGTCGCGCCAGCGGTTGATATTGCGGTTAATGCCGCCTTGCCGCCAACGGCTCACACCTGCTCCGTTGGGGCGCAGCGCAACGCTGTACCGGCCGTTTGAAAGCAGGTGGGTTGGCTGCGAATTGCCGCTGGTGGGGTTGATGGTGCGCGACTGAAAGGTGCTGGTCAGGACGCTTTCATCAAAATCCGGCAGGCCGCGCGGGTTGGCGGTGCTAATAACCTGGCGTGGGCAGCGCTCGTGCAACAGCGTGTCGTATGCCGCCACCAAGGGCGTTTGTGAAAACCAGCGCTGTGGCGCACGAGCGCACAACACGTTGCACAGTGCGACCAGCGCCATGCCTTGGTGGTGCGCCATGTAGTTTTTTACGACGCTAAAGCGGTGTGTTCCGGGTTGGCGTGAGGCTGTGAAATCGACAGCATCCATAAATCCGTATTCACCCCTGGCGCCAAGCTTTTCAAGCTCGCGCAGGTTGGCAATCGCTTGGTTAGGTGCCAGCATGGTTGCCATCAGGCAGGCATACGGGGCAACCACCCGCTCAGCGGCGGGCGTGCGGCGAAGGGCCAACCGCGGAACGCCAAATGGCGAATACTGGTAGGCCAGGGAATGGTCTTGCGCAAAGTAGGCAGATTCGGAAACGCCCCACGGCAGCGCCTGCCCGAGGCCGAAAATTTGTTGTTCTGCAATTGCTGCGAGATTCGACGTATTCAAAAGCCCCTGCTCGGGCTCTTGCATCACCAGCGAAGGCATCAAGTACTCAAACATAGAGCCAGACCACGACTTCAAACCGGGCGTTACCCCGCTCGATAAAAAGGCGCGGCTAAGCGCCATCCAGTGGCGGCGAGGCACGTCGCCCTTGGCGATTGCAAAAAAGCTGGCCAAGCGTGACTCCGACGCCAGCAAGTCGTAGTAACTTGCATCCAGTGCATGTTCATGCACCCGAAGCCCAATGTGAAACAAGTGCCGCTTGGGGTTGTACAGCCCCTTAAAGTCCATCGCCATGGCCAGCGCTAAACACTGCTGCGCAATCAGCTTGAGCTGCATCTTCTCGTCTAGTGCGGTAACTGGATTGCGGCCGACGCTGGCGCATGCGCCACTGACTGCAAGTAAATGGCCCGCCAGGTTTCCGCTGTCAACGGTTGAGACATATGCCGGTTGCAGCACCTCCAGCGTTTCGGTTTGGTACCAGTTGTAAAAATGCCCGTCGTGCGTGGGGAGGCGGTTCATGGTGCTTAGCGTGTTTTGCAGCCGCGTGATCATTTGCGCGGTGCTTATCCAGCCAAATTCCCGTGCGCAGCTTACCGATAGCAGGTACAGGCCGATGTTGGTAGGCGACGTGCGGTGTGCCAGCATGGGATCGGTGTCGATTTGCAGGTTGTCTGGCGGCAGGTGGTTGTCAGCAGAGCCGACGCAGGCTTCAAAAAACTGCCAGGTGGCCTTGGCAATTTCCTGAAGGTAGTGTTTGTCTTCAATGCTGACATGTTGGGCTTTGGACGGGCTGTGCGGCTTGCTTGCCCACCAGGCGGTTAGCGGTGCACAGGCCCACACCAAAAAAAGTACGGCACCCACAAAAGGGTGGGTCCCTAGCAGTGACAACCCGCCAAGAACAATGCAGGCCAGCGACATTGCTGTGTTGGCGCGTACAAACGCTGGTAGCGCGTACTTTGCTGATGCCTGGGCTTGCGCTGCAGTAGTCCACTGCAGTAGTTGTTTTCGGCTGACCAGCATGCGCCACAACGAACGCGCGATCGCATCGATTTGCAAAATACTTTTAGAAAACAATTGGCTGAACTGCCACAGAGCCGCGCAAATTGCACGCCAAACTTGCTCCATGCCTATATGGAAGAAATGCAAAAGGGCAATGCCACGCCTCGTGGGTACAAGCCCAGCCAATGCACCCAGAAGCGGCCCCGCCAAAAACGCGCCCAACACCACCGCAAGCGCAGCACCCATTGGCAATGCGCCAGTAAACACCACCCATATCAACAACGCCAAGGACGCTGGCACGATCAAAGAACGGCGAAGGTTGTCCAGCATCTTCCACAGGCCCAAGCGGTCAATACTGAATTTTTTGGGGTGCAACATGAGTGGCAACAGTTGCCAGTCGCCGCGGGTCCAGCGGTGCTGGCGCGAATCATCAACGCCAGAATGGTGTGGATGGTCTTCTACCAGCGCCACGTCGCTCACGTAGGCGCATCTGGCAAGTGTGCCCTCCAGTAAATCGTGGCTCAACACGCAGTTGTCATCAAACCGGTCATTGAGCACTGCGTAAACGGCCTTGACGTTGAGCAGCCCCTTGCCAGTGAAAGTACCAATGTCGAATAAGTCCTGGTACAGGTCTGATGCACCGCTGCTATAGGGGTCAATGCCGCATTGCCCTGCGAACATGGCATGAAAAGGTGTGCGCTCTTCAGGTTGGGGCAACGGCGTAACGACCCTGGGCTGAAATATTGCATAGCCTTGGGTCACGCGTCTGCGTTTGGCATCAATGTGCGGGGTGTTGAGCGGATGCGCGGCTATTGCCACCAGCTCGCGCAGTGCGGCAGGCGGTAGCCCTGTATCGCTGTCTAGCGTCAGGATGTATGCGATGTCGGTGGCCAACACCATGTCCCCACTGAAGATGAACTCTCCACCTTTAAACGGCCCTGTCGTTTCGCTGTGTTCGGTTGCGATAACGCGCACCAGCGCTTCAAGCTTACCGCGTTTTCGCTCCCAGCCAATCCATTTGTCTTGTGTATTGCTCCACACACGCGGCCTGTGAATCACCAAAAAACGGGGCGGCTGTCCGTCTGCTGGCGGGTATGTGGTGTTGAGCCTGGCCACCCGGGCAACCGCGTCATCGAGCAAGCCGCTGTCGGATGGCGTGGTTGCCTCTGCTGCATCGGCCCAATCAGATAGCAGTGCAAACTGGGCGTTTTCTTCCAGATTTGCCAGCCAGTGCAAGCGCAGCCGTTCGGTGAGCGCGCTGTTGCTGTGTGTCGACGTGAGCATGCACGGCACGACTACCAGCACCCGGTGCTGTGCCTCGATTCCGTGCGCAAAGTCAAGGCGGGGCAAATACTTCACTCGTGTCGATTCAGCAATCACGCGGTGAATCGCAGCCGACACTGCCTCTGATGCGGGCAGCGCCATCAATAGCAGCGCTACCCAGCCTTGCCATGCCAAATACGGCACGCTGTGGAGTCCCTGCGCTGCAAAAATAAGCAGCATCAGGGTGCCAATCAACAAGCCCAATAGATACAGCGGCAAGCGCCAACTTTGAGAATTGGCGGGCCAAGGCAAGCCAACCCCGCGCGCCTGCGCTTGCTGGGTGTTGCCAGCCAAAACCGCAGCCGCCAGTGCAGCCCGCCCCGGTCCAATCAGGTGGAACGCGACGCTGCCCTCTCCGCTGGCCATCTCAAAGTCACTCTGATCCCTCGCTTGCTGCGCGCTACGCACTGCGGCCTTTGCCACTTGCACTTCAGAGGCACCCGTGTCGCGCGCAATTTTCTCCATTGCCTGCGTGATTTGCTTGCGGGTGCCTTCACTTTCAAGCGCATAGTTCGGCAGTTGGCTAAGTACTTGCAGTGAGCGGCTAACCGGCTCAATCAGCTCGCTCCATTCGACTTGGCCAATCATTCGCAAACTGTTGATGATGTTGCTGATGGTTGAATTACTCGACACCTGCGCAGACTGGCTGTCTGCTATCAGCGCCAGGCCGTTTGGGCAATGCTGTGCCGTCCAGCGCACCAACACCGCATTCGCTTCAGTTGGATGGTCTGGCATCCGCTGCCACAACTGGGTGAGAAAGCTGCGCTCCAGCCCCATGCTACGGAACTGGTCCAGCAGTTCGTCAAGGGCCTGTTCGCGCAGCGGCGTTGGGGCGTCCCACACCGCGTGCGCCGCCTCCCGAGAAGCTTTGCCTTCAGCGATCTGGTCTGCTACCCT
The DNA here is from genome assembly GCA_031431575.1 of Polaromonas sp. Lineage (GTDB taxonomy): Bacteria > Pseudomonadota > Gammaproteobacteria > Burkholderiales > Burkholderiaceae_C > Polaromonas. The sequence continues at coordinate 7,180 of JANPDQ010000178.1, read as the reverse complement.
GCGCAAGTTTTCAAGCAACACTACCCGCAGCGTCGTAGGAAGTGCCCAAAGCTCACCCAGGCTTAATTCGCGCACATCCTGGTATGCGTTTAGAAACGCCGTAAACAAATACGGATCAAGAACACTGTCGCTATGCGCCACATAGGCCCAGGCGATTCCGTAAACACGCGGAAGGCCTTCTAAAGGTTTGTCGGACAGTTTTGGCAAATCAGCGTAATAACGGCGCGGCAAGCCTTCCGATATTTGCTGCAATTGAGCTTCGACTAAATGAAAGTTGTCAAGCAGCCATTCGGCCGCTGGCGTCACATACTGACCGCTTTGTGAAATGGTGGCGATGTAGTCATAAGCCCGCCGCAAGGCCGCGATGTTGTCATGCACCCGTGGAAAAAATGACAGGCTTTCGCCCCATGTCGATGAAACCCGAGTCGCCTGCGCCTGCGCCAGGCTTCTGCCATGCTCTTCAAACCGCTGCGCGCCAAACAGCTCTGCACGAATCAGCGGTTCAGTCTCCCCAGAGTGGGCAACAAAGATTTCTCTGGCGTACGGACTTAAAAGACCTAGCTCATTAGTGGTGCGTGCGTTCACACCCTCAAACCAAAGCTGTAGCGCCCGCCAAGACAACCGCTATCAGCAATGCTGTCACCATGCGTGAAAAAAACAGGCTTTTCAGCGACTCACCCACCGCATGAACGCCAAAAAATCGACTTCTCGCACTGGCGCAGTGACCCATGTGCGATGCGAGCGCTGCAGTATCACTCGAAACAAAATCTTGGGGCGGAGCTGCAGCGCTAGCGCGGCCAACTGGAGATGTAAAGGTTGACATGTTGAGTTCCAAGTGCTGATAGTCTTGCAGGGCTGTGTGCGAACGAATTTTCGAAGACGCAGGTGCTTTACGAAGCAATATTTATCGTACGCACAAAGCCTTAAAACCGACATCAGATTGCGCTGCAATTTGCATAGGACGCTGCCTACAGAAGTCAGATTGATTCTGGAATGAGCGGGCTAAACGTCATTTGCGAAAACCGATTTGATACTCGCCATGCCCAGCTCAAACAAACAAATAATTAATAGCTGCTTACGCCCATTTTGAGTGGGCTACAGGGCAATTTAGGATGATTTATTGCTATTGGGTTAGCGTACGCTTACTAAAGTAACAGTGCTCTTTATGTCGCTCTGTTTGTCGCTCTTTCTGAAGCGTTGACTGACCGATAGCGGGCACCTCGTCACTGTCTATTTATCCATATTTTTGCTGCCGCATATCCCGTTAATCGAACGGCGGTAGTTGTTACTAGTGGCGCCCTCCACAGGTATTTATGCCTTATGCGTTATGCCTACCCATACAGATAGTGAAATGGTCTTTGAACCGCAGAAAGCAGACACCGCTGCTGCACACTTCACAAAATGCTAGCGCCCGTGATTCGCAATTTGCGCAAGATGGTTTTCTATTCAGGGCGAACTTGGTACGCCCGAGCTAACTCCTGCACGCCAGTGTCAATCAGGCTTGCGGGTATCGCCGAATAGCCCATCCTGAAGTAAGACGGACTTGCGCTGGATGATTTCTTAAAAAAGATGTCACCGGGCTCAATCAATACGCCGCGAGCCGCACAATTTTCAGTCAGAGTACGGCTGCTCAGGCCAACCGGGCCTTTTACCCATGCGCCGCTGCCGCCCTGCGACGGCATGATGTGAAATTGTGGCAAGTACTTTTCGAAAGCGCGGTTTAACAGCTCGCGCCGCTCCCTGTAAGTCACGTTCAATTTGCGAATAAAGGCGTCATGGTGGCCCTGCGCTATGAACAGACTCGCCGTGTGCGCATTGTTGGCGGGCGCGTGCCGCATGATTAATCTGCGCAACGCCCGCAGCTCGGTTATCAGCTCGCTGGGCGCCACGATGTAGCCAATCCGCAGCCCGCGCGCCATTGTTTTTGACAAACTACCCAAGTAAATGACCCGCCCATCGGTGTCCAAGCTTTTCAGCGCGGGTAACGGTCTGCCCGAAAAGTTGAGCTCGCTCTCGTGGTCGTCTTCAAACAGCACGACGTCGCGCTTTTTAGCCAACGCCAGGATTTCTTGCCTTCGCGCTAACGGCATAGTGACCGTGGTAGGGCACTGGTGGCTAGGCGTGACGTACACGTATGCACACTGGCCCAGCGCGCGTGACGCGATTAGCCCATCTGCGTCGATAGGTAGCGCTTTGACGTGGTCACTGCGCAGCAATAAATTGTTACGAGCATCTGGGTAGCCTGGGTCTTCAATGCCCACCACAGTCTCGCGGTCAAGCAACACGGTGGCCAACAAATAGCAGGCCATTTGGGCGCCTGCAGTGACCAGAATTTCATCACGCCTGGCTATGATGCCGCGCGCGGGCAAGAGCCTATGCTGAATTTGATCAAGCAGCGCCTCTGAGTCCCTGTCAATGTGGTCTTGCGCCCATTTTTTTACCGCGGGCACAAAAAGCGCCTGGTGCGCGCAAGCCCGCCAGTCTTTCAGCGGTATCAGGCTGGCGTCTAACTGCCCGTATATGAAAGGGTAAGGGTAGTCTTGCCAGTTTGCAGGTTTGATGATGTTTCGCTGGCTGCTGATTTGCGATACAAACCGTGTGCCCCATTGCAAGCCAGGCGTAAGGAAAGCAGCTGGTTGAGGCTGGCTGGCCTGGCCCAGCAAAATATCGCCGTTTACAACAAGTCCGCTGCGTGCACTCGCGATTAAAAAGCCTTTGTCAACCAGCACCTGCAACGCCAGTGAGACAGTGTTGCGAGACAAGCCGAGGGCAAGTGCCAGCGCGCGGCTGGGAGGCACCTTTGCACCTGCAGGTAGCAGACCCATCAAGATGGAATGAACCATCATCTCCTTGACTCTGCCTTGCAGCGTGGCGCTGCTGCCAGAAAACTGCGGGAAGAGCTTTGTCCAGATGACGGTTAGGTCATGTTTGCTGCGCATATTTTTTGTGTGGTCTGGCGTGGTTTGATATTTCTTCAGGTCTTGCCGTGAAATCGGGTTCAGCATCCAAAGAACAAATTTTTGGAAAAAAATGTCGACAGTCTCTGTTTATATGCGGGATAGCTGAACACAAAAGCAACGCGCTGGGCGTGTTTTCTGGTGCGTGCCAATTGATCGTACTGCAGTTGTCAAACAAAGTAGAGGCCGTGATCAAATGCCGAAACGGCGACGGCATTTTCAGGCCGACTGTGAAATTTACGAGATGAATCAACACATGCTTTGGCGAAAGGGTCAATCTTGTAAAGGGTGGACTTACTGCAACTTCAATGCCTCAAACGCATCGTTGCATGAAAGATGTAGCCGCCCTGACAAGCTTTTCCATAGTGGCGTATGCGCCATTCGATCCTGCACCGGACCTTTGACTTCAGCCAGGTGAAGCTGGATGCCGCGTTTGTGCAGATCGTCGTAGATTTCGGTAAGGGCGTCCAACGCTGTCATGTCGACGCGGTTAACGCCGCTCATCACCAACACCACGTGGTGTGTATCTGACTCGTGGGTGATCTCCGCGCTTAAGCGCGCCTCAATTGAACGCAGATTGCCAAAAAATAAGCTTTCGTCCACACGAAAAAAAACAACGCCGGGAAGTGTCTCCACACCGTGACGCGCTACGTTGCGAAAGTGTTCAGTGCCAACGATGCGTCCCATCACCGCCATGTGCGGAGTACTTGCCCGATAAAGCAGAGACGCAAGGGAAAGGCCAATGCCGATCGCAATTCCCCACTGCAGGCCGACTACTATCACTCCAAGCGCGGTTCCCAGCAGCGCAATTCCATCTGCCCGGTCATAGGCCCAAGCGCGGCGCATGGCGGCAATATCAATCATGCTGACTGCGGCTACCACAATGCTTGCACCCAAAACGGAGAGCGGCATACGGGCAAAACCGGTGGTGCCCAGGCCCAGGCCAAGTATCAGCAACATGGACAAAGCCGCCACCACGCTCGCAAGCGGCGTTCGCGCACCTGCTGCAACATTTACCGCCGTACGCGAAATTCCGCCGCCGACCGGCATGCCTCCATAAAAAGCGGCTACAACATTTGACGCTCCTAACCCAACCAGTTCCTGGTTAGGGTCAATGCGTTCGCGTCGTTTTACAGCCAGCGCCTGAGCCATGCCGATGTTTTGTACTGTGCCAATAAACGCCACGATCAGTGCCGGTAAGGCAAGCGCGCCAATAGAGCTGGTTTCCGGCACGAAAAATACAAAGCCGGACAAACCACTGGTGATTGCACCAACGACGGCAACACCGTGTTGGTTGTCCGGGTCTTGCGCCACGACGACAACTGTCGCAAGCAGCACCACAACGAGGGGCATCACGCGCACCACAAAGTCAGCGCGCTTTGCCGGCATGCTCACCCGTTGCAGCAAGGCCCCCAACGAGTACTTTGAAAAAAGCAAAACGGCAATGCTGGCTATTCCAATCAAGGTTGTTGGCAACTTGAGTTGCGGCAAATTCTGTAGAGTCGCCATCAACAAATCCCAGCTGTCTTTGCCCTGCACATCAAGGCCAAATATCACCCTCAGCTGGCTGATCACAATCAGCACTGCAGCGCCAGAAATGAATCCGCTAATCACTGGTCGGCTTAACAAATCAGACAGGAAGCCAAGCTTCAACAGGCCAAACGCACACACCATCAGTCCCGATAACAATGCCAAAGTTGCAGCTAGCGCGGCATACTCTGCGGTGAAGGGCGCCGCTAACGGACTAAGAACTGAGAAAGTGACAATTGCGGTAACTGCTACCGGACCTACCGCCTGAGTCATGCTGCTTCCCCACAGGGCGTACGCAATGACAGGGAAAATACTGACCAGCAAGCCGGCCTGTGGCGGCAGACCTGCCAACAAGGCGTATGACAAATTTTGTGGCAACACCAAAACCGACGTCACGATGCCTGCCACAACGTCGTTTTGCAAATGCACGCCTGGATAGTGCCGTATCCACTGCGGCAGCAGGCGTGTTGTTCGAAAGTACTGATTTTGTTCGTGCATTGAAGATCGATATCCAGCGCGGCAATGCGTTTCTCGCTTTTACCAGCTCTAATTTGATGCGCCTTGAGTGTCAAACGAATCGTCTGACCGTACATAGATCCAGAATCAAATTGCTGTGGTACCAAAAACCTTACTTCGCCGCTTGCATTCAATTTTTACTGCGCGTACGCGTGTCGATTGCTTCATCAAAGTCGGTAAATGTTGGTCGCAAATTTTATTGTGGCACTATTTATAAATCAATCTGGCACTACTTTTGAAAATCACCTTTGCCTATCATCCGCTCAGGTCGTGTGTCGAAAAGCACATGAGCTGTTTCCCGTTGCCAAACAAACCGTATTTTTTTACTGGACTTAAACCATGAAACACATGCTTAAAACACTGCTTATCGGCACAGCATTCACACTCACCTTGATGTCGCAAGCCTTTGCGCAAACCAAAGTCGTGATTGGCCACTTTGGTGACCCGGCGCCCTACAAAGCGATCGTTGCAGACGGAACGCTTGAAAAAGCCACGGGCTGGACCATTGAGTGGCGTCAATTCGCTTCAGGCGCTGAGGTCAACGCGGCCATGGCCTCTGGCGGCATTGTGATTTCTGAGATTGGATCTTCGCCCCTTTCAGCAGGCCTTAGCTCTGGCCTGGACTATCAGATGATTTCCGTGGGCAAGGTCATTGACAGTTCAGAGGCATTGGTCACCCGAAATGGCTCAGGTATTGAAAAGCCCGCCGACCTGAAAGGCAAGCGCATTGCTGTGCCAATCGGCTCCACGGCGCACTTCTCTTTGATGGGCACATTGAAGATGTACAGCCTGACGGAAAAAGATGTGACGGTCGTGGGCATGTCGCCCGCTGAAATTGCCGCCGCCTGGGCGCAAAACGCGATTGACGCCGCGTTCGTCTGGTATCCGGTCCAGGCCAAAATCCGTGAAAACGGCAAGGTCATGACGACAGCAGGTATCGTTGCCAAAACAGGCTTTCCCACATTCAATGGCTGGGTCGCTACCAACAAATTCGCCGCAGCCAACCGTGATGGCCTGGTCAAATTCCTGAAAGCCATGAACGAAATCAATGGCGACTACAGCAAAAACAAAGCCGCCTGGAATGCAGACTCACCTAAAGTCAAGGCTGTTGCTACCAATGTCGGTATTACGCCAGCTGCTGTTGTGGCGGCATTGGACGGCGCCATTTACCCTGATGGCGAGCTGAACATGTCGGCAGCCTGGATGGGCGGCGGTGCAGCCACCACCATCAAGTCCACCGCCGACTTCCTCAAGGGCGCAGGCCGCATCAGTGCAGCGGCTGACAGCTACACCAAGTTCGTCAATCCTGAGTTTGCCAAAGCGGCTGCTGGCAAGTAGTCTGCCTTGTGCGCTTCGCGTGCTGACCTGACTTACGCAGGCTCGGATCAGCACGTGCCATCAACTCTTGAGGTTCTATGACTGCACTCAATACTGAAAATCCGACGGCTAAAGCCGTATCGGTGAAAAACGTATCGGTGTTTTACCCGGTTCCTGGTAAACCGTCCGTTCACGCGCTCAAAAACATCAATCTCGAAATCAACGAAAAAGAGTTTGTGGTGGCATTGGGTGCATCGGGCTGCGGCAAGTCAACCCTGCTCAATTTGATTGCCGGATTCATGGCGCCCAGTGAGGGTGAAATTTCACTCAATGGCCGTGTCGTCACGGGGCCTGGTGCAGACCGCTCGGTGGTGTTTCAAAAACACGCTTTGCTGCCCTGGCTCAACGTGCTGGACAACGTGGCCTTCGGTCTGAAAATTCAAGGCCATGACAAAGCCAGGCGCGAAGGCATTGCGCGAGATTTCATCAAGCTGCTGGGACTGGAGCAGTTTGAGCAATCGGCCACCTATGAGCTGTCGGGCGGTATGCAGCAGCGCGTCGGCATTGCCCGGGCGCTGACCAGTGACCCAGCCATTTTGCTGATGGATGAACCTTTAGGCGCGCTGGACGCGCTAACGCGAGAGCGAGCGCAAGAGCTGATTTTGAAAGTCTGGCGCGACACCGGCAAGATGCTGTTTTTTATCACCCACAGCGTTGAGGAAGCCCTGTTCATGGGCACCAAGCTGATCGTGATGTCGCCGCGTCCTGGCCGTATTTCACATGTCTTCGACTTGCCATTCAGTCGGCGCTATTTTGAGACGGGCAACGCCAGGGCGATCAAAGCGTCTGCAGAATTTATT
>JANPDQ010000177.1:0-3284 GCA_031431575.1 Polaromonas sp. | reverse complement strand
AACACTGGAGCGACATGTGGATTTAAACGTGGACATCACCCTGCTGGTCAAAGCCGCCATCATGGGCATCGTTGAAGGACTGACCGAGTTTTTGCCGATTTCATCGACTGGGCATTTGATACTGGCCGGTGCGCTGCTGGGTTTTGACGATGAAAAGGCGAAGGTGTTTGACATTGCGATTCAAACCGGCGCTATTTTTGCGGTGATTCTGGTCTACTGGCAAAAAATCGTGGGAACGCTGATTGCGCTGCCAACTGAAAAACAAGCGCGCCAGTTCGTCATCAATGTGCTGATTGCCTTTGTGCCCGCTGTGATTTTGGGGCTGCTGTTTGGCACAGCCATCAAAGCCAATTTGTTCACGCCAACCGTGGTGGCCAGCACCTTCATCATTGGTGGTTTCATTATTTTGTGGGCTGAGGCGCGGCATAAAAAATACCCGGCTGCCACGCGCGTGCATGACGTTGACGCGATGACGTCAATGGATGCGATAAAAGTTGGGCTGGTGCAATGCCTGGCCATGATTCCCGGCACCAGCCGCAGCGGCGCAACAATTATTGGCGGCATGTTGCTGGGCTTGTCGCGCAAGGCGGCAACTGATTTCTCATTCTTTTTAGCCATGCCTACACTGATCGGTGCTGGTGCTTACAGCTTGCTGAAAGAGCGGGCGCTACTGTCGATTGCCGACGTACCGATGTTTGCGACTGGGCTGGTTTTTGCGTTTTTCAGCGCCTGGCTGTGCATACGCTGGCTGCTGCGCTACATATCAAGCCACAGCTTTGTACCGTTTGCCTGGTACCGCATCGGCTTTGGCGTGGTGGTGTTGGCTACTGCCTGGACCGGTGTGGTGAAGTGGGCGGCTTGAGCTGTTTGAGGTTGACATGTACCACTTTTACAAGCAAATACTGGCTGTAGCCTTTATTTTATGGGCGCAAGCAGCTAGGTAAATAATAGCAATATACCGCTGCGAAGGCAGGCGTTACAGCAGCATGCTGATCAGCTCCGCATCAATAGCGGCGGCGGTTACCAGTGGGTTTTCAATGGGAAACAAGTGGCTGCCGTCAACCATTCGCATGCGGCCTTCAGTGATGCGCTGGGTAAGGCCCAAACCCACCGCTTTTATTTCAAACGACTGTTGCCCACCAATAAATGCCACCGGGCATTGGGGTGGGTGGCTGTCCATCAGTCTGCCAAGATTGTGCGGAAGGCTGTTGTAAATCGCAGTTTCTACAACGCGGTCAAATGCCAAATGGCGCTGGCCTTCAAGCTCAACCGTGCCGTGTTCGGCATAGCGCATGATGGCTTCGTTGTCCCAGCGCGCGAAATTTTTCTTGGCCCGAAAGTGCAAATACGCCTCGTCAGTAGATGCCCATTTGCGCCTGCGTTTTGCGCTAACGGAGCCCGGCGGAAAAGAGCCAATCGTGGCGGTGAGCTTGGCAGCGCGCAGCATGCTGGCGCGCCAGCCACCAATAATGGGCGCGTCCAGCAACACCACACCGCGCAGAGCACCACCGGCCAGATCGGGGTGCCTGGCAGCACACATCAGGCTTAAAAATCCACCCAGCGAATGCCCTACCAGCACGATCGGCGCTTTGGCCTCAAGCGCCTGCGCTGTTGCAAAATCTGCGAGCTGCTTGACCAGATGCGGCCAGTTGTTGGTAACGGGGTAAGCCGGGTCATGCCCAAGTTTTTCAATCGCACGCACGGTGTAGCCACGCGCTTCAAGCAGCTTGGTCATGGCACCGTAAATGCTTGCCGGAAAGCTGTTGCCGTGTGAAAAGACAATCACCGGCTTTGGCGCATGGGGCTGGCGCAGCATTTAAATCAGCTTTTCCTGGGGCGACGATATTTTGCGCAGCGGCTGATTACGCGTGAGCGGGGTAAGCAGCGGCACCTGGGTGCTGCCGCCGTTCCACATCGGGTCTTCAATGCTGTCAAACACCTGGCGCAGCTTGGTGCCCCAGTTGTCGTGCAGCATTTTGAAGTAGGGGTTGTCAAGGTCAATGCACACAACTTTGTCGCTGTGAAAGCTGTCGGTCTCGTACACCACCAGGTCCAGCGGCAGGCCCACTGACAGGTTGGATTTAAGTGTGGAGTCCATCGACACCAGCGCGCATTTTGAGGCTTCTTCAAGCGGCGTTGCGGGGGTGATGACCCTGTCAAGCACCGGCTTGCCGTATTTGGATTCACCGATTTGAAAGTAGGGCGTCTCAGGTGTGGCTTCAATAAAATTGCCGGCGGAATACACCTGGAACAGCCGCATTCCCTCGCCTTTGATTTGCCCGCCAAAAATCATGTATACGTTGAAGTCAACGCCTGAATGCTGCAGGTCGGCTGCGTCGCGCTCGTGCACCCGGCGAATCGCCGCGCCCAGCACGCGGGCTGCGTCAAACATGCTTTTGGCGTTCCAGATGGTGATTGGCGGGCCACCGTCTTGGTCTTTGAGTTGCTCGACCTGCAAGATCTCGCGCACTGACTGCGAAATAGACAAGTTGCCGGCGGACAGCAGCACCATGAAGCGGTCTTCCAGCCGCTCGTAAATGATCATTTTGCGGAAGGTGCTGATTTGGTCCAGCCCCGCGTTGGTGCGGGAGTCTGACAAAAACACCAGTCCGGCGTTGAGTTTGATGGCGACGCAGTAAGTCATGCTTTTTGATTAATTAGGATTAGTTTTTATTCAGCAGTTTTTTCAGTTTGTATAGGGCATCAAGCGCTTCCCGTGGGCTGAGTGCATCTGGGTCAATGTTACCTAAAGCTTTATCGACCGCGGTAGGCTCGCTGTCAATGGCCTTTGGCGGCTGCGCAAACAAATCTACCTGTGCGCGCGAATCGCTTTGCTGCGCTTCAAGTGCCGCCAGCGCATGCCGCGCGTGGTTAACGACGGCACCCGGTACGCCGGCCAGCTTGGCTACTGCAATGCCGTAGCTTTTACTCGCCGGGCCCGGCTCAATGTGGTGCAAAAATACAATGTTGCTGCCGGATTCGACCGCGCTAACGTGGACATTGCTAGCTGCGTGGTGCTGCGCTGGGAACTCGGTCAATTCAAAATAATGGGTGGCAAACAAAGTGAGTGCCTGCGTTTTGTTGTGCAAATACGCAGCAATGCCGCCGGCCAAAGCCAGCCCGTCAAAAGTCGATGTGCCGCGCCCGATTTCGTCCATCAACACCAACGAATGTGGCGTGGCTGTGTGCAAGATTTGTGCGGCTTCCGTCATCTCCAGCATGAAGGTCGATTGCGCGTTGGCAACGTCGTCTGCGGCGCCAATCCGGGTGTGAATCGCGTCAAT
>JANPDQ010000176.1:0-1619 GCA_031431575.1 Polaromonas sp. | reverse complement strand
TGCTGGATTCCGATTGCCAAAGGCCAGCGCGTGATACTCGCCGGCGACCACCACCAGCTACCGCCCACTGTGAAAAGCGAAAAGGCTGCTACAGACGGCCTGCGCGAAACGCTGTTTGAAAAGTGCATCAAGCGTCAGCCGGCCACGGCTCGCATGCTCACTGTGCAGTACCGCATGCACGAGCAAATCATGGCTTTTAGCTCCGAGCAGTTTTATGGCGGCCAATTGGAGGCGCACCACAGTGTGCGCTACGCCTGCCTGGAGGCTTACGACGAGAGTTTTGCGCCCGATTTGCCTGTGGAATTTATCGACACGGCTGGCCTTGGCCTGTCTGAAATCACCATTCCCGAGAGCCGCTCCACGGCCAACCCTGAAGAAGCGGACTTACTGCTCAAGCAGCTAGCCCAGCTCCTGAAGCCCTGCGACCAGGCCAAGCACCAAGGGGACCCGCTCACCATCGGCGTAATTGCCCCCTACCGCGCTCAAATCAACTATTTGAAAGACGCAATTGAGGAAAACGAGGCTCTCAACAGCCTGCTGCAGCAGCGCATGCTCAGTGTGGGCACCGTCGATTCGTTTCAAGGCCAGGAGCGCGACATCATTGCTATTTCGCTGACGCGCAGCAACCACCACGGCGAAATCGGCTTCCTTGCCGACATCCGCCGCATGAACGTTGGCATGACCCGTGCTAGGTGCAAGTTGCTGCTCGTCGGCGACTCGTCTACGCTCGGCTCTAATGCGTTTTTTATGGACTTGCTGGCCTATGTCAAGCGCATTGGTGGCTACCGCACGGCCTGTGAAATCGCTGCTGCGGGGTAACTTAAACAAATCGGCCTCCAAGATATCCATGGCGATTCAAACGGCCTGATCGGTTGATTGCAACTATCGAGGTCTGCAACAACGGCAATCATGAATGATGGGTTCAGACTTAAATTAAATGCGCCTCTAATAGTAAAATAAGCCGTTAGCCTAATCAATACGGGCGCAAGCAGCTACTTTTTACATAGCAAATGCAGCGCTTAAGAATCGTCTGCGTTCAGTGCATCCGCAGCTTAAACGCAGCCCGAATCTCCCCTACCGCGTTGCCGCGCGCGTTGCGCAGGGTTTGCTCACCCCATGGTTTGAGGATTTCGCGCTGGGCGTCGTCCAGCCAGCCGAGTTGCTCTAGCGCCACCACGGCGGCTGTGTACAGCGCACTCATGTGGCCGCTGATGACTTTGATGGCAATCGCTTGGCCGTGGCTTTTGCTGGCGATAGTTTGCACTCCGTCTGCGCCGATTTTGGTGAGCCAGTCGCCGCGCCCGGCGCGCATAAAGTCGAGGTCGTTGCGACCCGTGCCTGACACCATTTCAGGATGGGTCTTCATGGCGCTGCTGAGCAGCTCAAAGTTTTCACCAAACTCGTTGTCGTCAATGCCGCTGCCGAGGCGGGCGAAGCTGAACGCCAGTTTGGCCAGCGGTAGGGCGTAGTTTGGGGCGGAGCAGCCATCTGTACCGGCAACCAGGTCAGATTCTGCGCACCGCGCAACCCGTGCGACTTGCGTGCGTATGGCCGCTTGCAGCGGGTGTGCCATGTCTAAATGATTTTCAAGCGCCAAGCCGTGCTGCACGCAGTGCGCT
>JANPDQ010000175.1:0-1749 GCA_031431575.1 Polaromonas sp. | reverse complement strand
GTGAAATCAGCCCCACGCCGGGCACTGAATAACGCAGCGCGCCGATGTATTCGCTGACCTTGCCGCCTGGCAACTGGCCGCCTTCACCGGGCTTTGCGCCTTGCGCCATTTTGATTTGAATCTGGTCAGCCGACACCAGGTATTCAGCCGTCACGCCAAAGCGGCCGGATGCAACCTGCTTGATTTTGGAACGCAGTGAATCGCCGTCTTGCAGGGGCAAATCAACCTCAACGACTTTGTCACCGATCACGCTTTTGAGCGTGGCACCTTGCTTGATGGGGATTCCTTTAAGCTCCTGGCGGTAACGGGCTGGGTCTTCACCGCCCTCACCGGTGTTGCTTTTGCCGCCGATGCGGTTCATGGCCACAGCCAGTGTGGCGTGCGCTTCGGTACTGATCGAGCCGAGCGACATCGCGCCCGTGGCAAAGCGCTTGACGATTTCCTTGGCTGACTCCACCTCGTCAATCGGGATGGCTTTGGCTGGGTCAATTTTGAACTCGAACAGCCCACGCAGCGTCATGTGGCGGCGGTTTTGGTCGTTGATGAGCTGCGCGTATTCTTTGTAGGTATTAAAGTTGTTGGAGCGCGTAGCGTGCTGCAACTTGGCAATCGCGTCGGGTGTCCACATGTGGTTTTCACCACGTACACGAAAGGCGTATTCACCGCCTGCATCCAGCATGTTCTCTAACACCGGGTCGTCACTGAAAGCCGCGCGGTGCATGCGCAACGCTTCTTCGGCAATATCAAACACGCCCATGCCTTCAACCTGGCTGGCTGTTCCGGTAAAGAACTTGGCAATCGTCTCGCGGTTCAATCCAATCACTTCAAACAACTGCGCGCCGCAGTAGCTCATGTAAGTTGACACGCCCATTTTGGACATGATTTTCGACAAGCCTTTGCCGATGGCTTTGGTGTAGTTGTAGATTGCTTTTTCAGTCGACAAATCACCCGGCAGGCCGTCGTGCATTTCGGCCAGAGTCTGCATGGCCAAGTACGGGTGAACCGCTTCTGCGCCGTAGCCTGCCAGCACGGCAAAGTGATGGACTTCACGCGCCGAGCCGGTTTCAACCACCAGGCCAGCTGTTGTGCGCAAGCCTTCTTTGACCAAGTGCTGGTGAATGGCCGACAGCGCGAGCAAAGCCGGAATAGCGACCTGCGTGGCGCTCAAAGCGCGGTCGCTGACGATCAGAATGTTCTTGCCAGTCTTAATCGCGTCAACCGCCTCTGCGCATAGCGATGCCAGTTTGGCCTCTACACCTTCGTGGCCCCAGGCCAGTGGGTAGGTGATGTCAAGCGTGTAGCTTTTGAACTTGCCCTGCGTGTGCGCTTCAATGTCACGCAGCTTCTGCATGTCCGCCACATTTAGCACCGGCTGCGCGACTTCCAGCCGCATCGGCGGGTTGACTTGGTTGATGTCCAGCAGGTTGGGCTTGGGACCAACGAAGGACACGAGCGACATCACGATTGCTTCGCGAATCGGGTCAATCGGCGGGTTGGTGACCTGCGCAAACAACTGCTTGAAGTAGTTGTAAAGCGATTTGTTTTTATTTGACAGCACAGCCAGCGGCGAGTCGTTGCCCATGGAACCGGTGGCTTCTTCGCCGTTGGCGGCCATCGGGGACATCAGAAATTTAATGTCTTCTTGGGTGTAGCCAAACGCCTGCTGCAAATCGAGAAGCGACGTGGTCGCTGGTTCAGCTTTTGGCAACGCAGCAGCCCCTTTCACGTCATCTAACTTGATGCGCAAAT
>JANPDQ010000174.1:0-16939 GCA_031431575.1 Polaromonas sp. | reverse complement strand
AATCGGGCAGCAAAACGCGGTTGAGCCTTCGGGCGCGGTGCAAACGCCATTGGACGTGGTGCAGGTCAGGATTCAGGGCCAGTTTCAGGCGGTAGAAGAGTTGGGCGCTATGCCGATTCGCGGCGCATCAGGCAACCAGTTTCGGCTGGGCGACATTGCCGACATCAAACGCGGCTACGTGGATCCGCCGTTGATCAAGGTACGCCACCAAGGCAAAGAAGTGATTGCGCTGGGTGTGGCGATGGTCAAAGGCGGGGACATTATTGCGCTCGGCAAGTCGCTCAACGACTTGTCAGTAACCGTAAGTCAAGGCTTGCCCGCCGGGGTCAAGCTGGTACAAATTCAAGACCAGCCCAAGGCTGTTGCAACATCGGTCAATGAATTTGTCAAAGTGCTGATTGAAGCCGTCGTGATTGTGTTGGCGGTGAGCTTTATTGCGCTGGGCTTTCACAAACGGCCGCCAGGCAGCAATGGCCCACTACCGTGGTGGCGGCGCTACTACGTTGACATTCGCCCGGGCCTGGTAGTGGGCATCACCATTCCGCTGGTGTTGGGGCTGACCTTTTTGGCAATGCTATATCTGGGGATCGGACTTCACAAAATATCGCTCGGCTCACTCATCATCGCATTGGGGCTGCTGGTGGACGACGCCATCATTGCGGTCGAGATGATGGTGCGCAAAATGGAAGAGGGTTACGACAAGGTGCGCGCGGCAACTTTTGCCTACGAGTTAACTGCCATGCCCATGCTGACAGGCACTTTGATTACGGCTGCCGGCTTTTTGCCTATCGGTTTGGCCAAGTCGGTGACTGGAGAGTACACCTACGCTATTTTTGCAGTGACGGTCATTGCGCTGGTACTGAGCTGGATTGTGTCGGTGTATTTTGTCCCGTACCTGGGCACTATCTTCCTGAAAACGCCTGCGCATGTGCAGATTCAAAATCAGGAATCTGGCCAGGTTGAAGCTGCCGAGGAGCAGCCGCACGAGATGTTTGACTCGACGTTTTACAACGTATTTCGCAAACTGGTGAATGCCTGTGTGCAGTACCGGTGGGTGACGATTGGCACCACAGTGCTGATTTTTGCGCTGGGCATTTTTGGCATGGGTAGGGTGCAGCAGCAGTTTTTCCCTGACTCCAGTCGGCCGGAAATCATGCTGGACATCTGGTTCCCGGAGGGCACATCATTCGCGGCAAACGAAGCTACCGCCAAGCGACTGGAAGCGCGTTTGCTAAAAGAAGAGGGCGTGGTCACGGTAAGTACCTGGCTTGGCTCGGGCGTTCCGCGCTTTTACCTGCCACTGGACCAGGTTTTTCCGCAGTCAAATGTCTCGCAATTTATTGTGATGCCGAAAGATTTGGCCCTGCGCGAGTCCATCCGAATCAAGCTGCCAGCGTTGCTTGCGCAAGAGTTTCCAGAGGTGCGTGGCCGCGTCAAGCTGCTGCCCAACGGGCCGCCCGTGCCGTATCCGGTTCAGTTCCGTGTGGTCGGCACTGATCCACTCGTGCTGCGCGAGCGCGCTGATGAAGTCAAAGCCATTTTTGCGCAAAGCACCAACACACGCGGCGTGAACGACAACTGGAATGAGTCCGTCAAAGTATTGCGCCTGGAGGTAGACCAATCCAAAGCCCGAGCCCTTGGCGTGACGAGCCAGTCGATTGCACAAGCCTCCCGCACGATTTTGTCGGGCGCAACGGTTGGGCAGTTTCGCGATGGTGACAAGCTGATTGACATTGTTCTCAGGCAGCCGCTGGACGAGCGCAACGCAATTACCGACATTGCCAACGCATATCTACCCACCGCGTCGGGAAAGTCGATACCGCTGACGCAGATTGCCAAGCCAGTATTCACTTGGGAGCCCGGCGTCATGTGGCGGGAAAACCGAGACTACGCCATTACCGTGCAAAGTGACATCGTTGAAGGCTTGCAAGGGGCCACCGTGACCAACGAACTGCTGCCCAAACTCAAAGCGCTTGAAGAGAAATGGAAAGCGCAGGGTTTTTCTGCCTACCGAGTTCAGGTGGCCGGAGCGGTAGAAGAAAGCAGCAAAGGCTCAGCTTCAATCGCAGCAGGTATTCCGATCATGCTGTTTTTGACGTTCACGCTGCTCATGCTGCAATTGCAGAGCTTTAGCCGCGCCTTGCTGGTTTTTCTCACTGGCCCACTGGGTATTGCCGGAGTAGCAGGCGCATTGATTTTGCTGGGACGGCCATTTGGTTTTGTTGCCCTGCTTGGCGTTATTGCCTTGATGGGGATGATCCAGCGCAATTCAGTAATATTGATCGACCAAATTGAGCAAGACCGTGCCAAAGGCGTTCCAGCCTGGGACGCCGTCGTGGAGTCAGCAGTTCGGCGCGCCAGGCCAATTGTGCTGACCGCAGCGGCAGCGGTGTTGGCAATGATTCCGTTGTCGCGCAGCGTGTTTTGGGGGCCCATGGCAGTGGCGATTATGGGCGGTTTGGTGGTTGCTACTGCGCTGACACTGCTTGCACTTCCAGCGATGTACGCCGCATGGTTTCGCGTGAAACGCGAAACACCGGCGTTAAATTGATCCGCCCAGCGGGCCAGCGCGCAAGCGCTAGACCCGCATGGTTTAGAGCGAAGCGCTGATCTGGCGGGTCAATGACAGCCTTTACAGGCTAAAATCGAAAGTTGACCTAATTCAGGGCGGGCGAATCACTTCACCGCCCGTTTTGTATTTAGCGCGGGTGGCGAAATTGGTAGACGCACCAGGTTTAGGTCCTGACGGTAGCAATACTGTGCGGGTTCGAGTCCCGCCCCGCGCACCACTATGACATTTGGATTTTAGAAAGAGCATCATGGCCGTGATCGTTGAAACCCTCGAAAAGCTGGAACGCAAAATTACCTTGAGCCTGCCGGTTGGCATCATCCAATCAGAGGTCAACACGCGCCTGAAAAAGCTGGCTCGTACGGTCAAGATGGACGGCTTTCGTCCTGGCAAGGTGCCAATGAATGTCGTTAGCCAGCGCTACGGCTATTCGGTGCATTACGAAGTCATGAACGACAAAGTAGGCGAAGCGTTTTCTGTTGCCGCCAACGAGGCAAAGCTGCGTGTTGCAGGACAGCCAAAAATCAGCGAAAAAGACGGCGCGCCTGAAGGCGAAATGACCTTTGACGCAATTTTTGAAGTTTTTCCTGATGTAAAAATTGGCGACCTTGCCACGGCTGACATTGAAAAAATCAGCGCTGAGGTCAGCGATGCCGCAATCGATAAAACTCTGGATATTTTGCGTAAGCAACGCCGCACTTTTTCCCAGCGTGCAATGGACGCGGCTGCGCAAGACAGCGACCGCGCCACGATCGACTTTGAAGGCAAGATTGACGGTGAAACTTTTGCTGGCGGCAAAGCTGAAGACTTTCAGTTCTTGATTGGCGATGGCCAAATGCTGAAGGAATTTGAAGAAGCAGTGCGCGGCATGAAGACTGGCGAGAGCAAGACTTTCCCCTTGAACTTTCCTGCCGACTACCACGGCAAAGATGTTGCTGGCAAGCAAGCAGACTTCATGGTCACGGTAAAAAAACTTGAAGCAGCGCACTTGCCAGAAGTCAATGAAGCGCTTGCCAAATCGCTCGGTATTGCCGACGCATCGGTTGAAGGCTTGCGCAGCGACATCAAGAAAAATCTCGAGCGCGAAGTGAAGTTTCGCGTGCTAGCGCGCAACAAAAACGCAGTAATGGACGCGTTGGTCGGTAAGGCTGAGCTTGATTTGCCTAACGCCAGCGTGCAGTCTGAACTCGAGCGCATGATTGAATCCGCCCGCGCGGACCTGAAGCAGCGCGGCGTGAAAGACGCTGACAAAGCGCCCATCCCTGACGATATTTTCCGTCCACAGGCTGAAAAGCGGGTTCGCTTGGGGCTGGTAGTCGCCGAGCTGGTTCGCAGCAACAGTTTGCAGGCCAAGCCTGAGCAGCTCAAGGCCCACATTGAAGAGTTGGCCGCTAGCTACGAAAAGCCGCAAGATGTTGTGCGGTGGTACTTGAGTGATAACCGCAGAATGCAAGAAGTCGAAGCCGTGGTTGTTGAAAACAACGTTACCGACTTCGTGCTTTCAAAAGCCAAAGTAACTGATAAGTCGGTTTCGTTTGACGATTTGATGGCGCAAAACTAGAGCGCGTTGGATTTTTAAATCAATGGGGCTGGTGTGTGGATTGAACTCCGGCACACCAGCCCCATTTGTTTTGGGTAAAGTAATAGTAGTTCGTAATAGCAATTCAACCTTTGGAGTCATCTCATGTACAAGAACCAAGCTGATAGCGTCCCGTTCGGCGCCTACGATTCACTGCAAACCGAGGGCTTGGGTCTGATACCGATGGTCATTGAGCAATCTGGCCGTGGCGAGCGCTCGTACGACATCTATTCGCGTTTGCTCAAAGAGCGCGTGATTTTCCTTGTTGGTCCAGTTGAAGACTACATGGCCAATTTGGTGGTGGCGCAGTTGCTGTTTCTGGAAAGCGAAAACCCTGACAAGGACATTTCGCTCTACATCAACTCCCCTGGCGGTTCGGTCAGTGCGGGTTTAGCGATTTTTGACACCATGAACTTCATCAAGCCTGATGTGTCTACTCTTTGCACCGGCATGGCTGCCAGCATGGGATCGTTCCTTCTAAATGCTGGAGCGAAAGGAAAACGCTTTTCGCTGCCCCACTCAAGTGTGATGCTGCACCAGCCGTCGGGCGGTGCACGCGGTATGGCTGCAGACATTGAGATTTCAGCACGGGAAATTCTCAAGACTCGCGAGCAACTTAACAAAATCTATGCTGAGCGTACTGGCCAGCCGATTGAAAAAATCGCGCGCGATATGGAGCGTGACTACTGGTTATCGGCCATCGAAGCGAAGGAATACGGCATAGTGGACGAAGTTATCTCCAAACGCCCATAAACACTTGCCGCATCAGAAATCTCCGGCGAGCCTTGTAACAAGGCTCGCCGTTTTTATTTAGTTATCATTGGTAAAACATGTGTAGGCATTCCAAAAGGCATCTTCATAATGGCCGATAAAAAAGGCTCTTCAACCGAAAAAACTTTGTACTGTTCCTTCTGCGGAAAGAGCCAGCACGAGGTCAAAAAACTGATCGCTGGACCGTCCGTATTTGTCTGCGACGAGTGCATTGAGCTTTGCAACGAAATTATTCGTGACGAGTTACCGGCAGGTGATGAAGGCCGCGAAACGCGAGGTGATTTGCCCACACCGCTGGAAATTAAAACCACACTTGACGGCTACGTCATTGGGCAAGAACCGGCAAAGCGAACGCTCGCCGTCGCAGTTTACAACCACTACAAACGCCTGCGCCACAAAGAAAAAGCCAAAAAAGACGACGTAGAGCTGACCAAAAGTAATATTTTGCTCATTGGCCCAACTGGTTCTGGCAAGACACTGTTGGCGCAAACGCTTGCCCGTACGCTCAATGTGCCGTTTGTCATGGCCGACGCAACCACGCTCACCGAGGCGGGCTATGTGGGTGAAGACGTCGAAAATATTATTCAAAAACTGCTACAAAGCTGCAACTACGAAGTTGAGCGGGCGCAGCAGGGTATTGTTTACATCGACGAAATTGACAAAATATCCCGCAAATCAGACAACCCGTCCATCACGCGGGACGTGTCGGGTGAAGGCGTTCAGCAGGCACTGCTCAAGCTGATCGAGGGCACCATGGCGTCGGTGCCGCCGCAGGGCGGGCGCAAGCACCCCAATCAAGACTTCTTGCAGGTTGACACCACCAACATACTATTTATCTGTGGCGGGGCTTTTTCGGGTTTGGAAAAGGTCATTGAAGCGCGTACGGAGTCTTCAGGTATCGGGTTTGGTGCGGCGGTTAAGAGCAAAAAGGCGCGCAGCGTGACCGAGTCTTTCAAGGATGTTGAACCAGAAGACCTGATCAAGTTTGGACTAATTCCCGAGCTGGTGGGCCGCATGCCGGTGGTGGCGACTTTGGCTGAGTTAAGCGAAGATGCGTTGGTACAGATCCTGACTGAACCAAAGAACGCTGTTGTCAAGCAGTTCAGTAAGTTGCTGGCAATGGAAGGCGTCGATCTCGAGATTCGCCCGTCTGCACTCAAGGCAATTGCACGAAAGGCTCTGGCCCGCAAGACCGGTGCCAGGGGATTGCGCTCTATTCTTGAGCAGTCGCTGATTGACACCATGTTCGACTTGCCGACAACGAGCAACGTAGATAAGGTTGTAGTTGACGAGTCAACTATTGATGAAAACAAAGCGCCTCTGCTGGTGTACCGCGAAACCGCCAAAAAAGCCTGATAGTGGTCAAGGCTTGAATAAGCGCTTTTACGCCTCACCTCTGAATCTAGCAGCCGCGCTCTAGAGCACTAGATGCTCGCGTTTTAAATTTTTTAAGGCACCTATGTCCGGACACACCCCAATGCCTTCCACCCCAATAGATTTGCCTTTGCTGCCGCTACGCGACGTCGTGGTGTTTCCGCATATGGTCATTCCTTTGTTTGTTGGCCGACCTAAAAGTATCAAAGCGCTTGAATCCGCGATGGAGTCAGAGCGCAGGATCATGCTGGTTGCACAAAAGGCGGCAGCCAAAGACGAGCCGTCTGTTGAGGATATGTTTGAAGTAGGTTGCATAGCCACCATTCTTCAGTTGCTGAAGTTGCCCGACGGAACTGTCAAAGTGCTGGTTGAAGGTCAGCAGCGTGCCACCGTAAACAAAGTCGAAGATGGCGAGCATCATTTCAGCGCCAACGTAACCCCGGTTGAAGTTGTCGAAATCGCTGCGGACAAGTCGAGTGAAATCGAAGCCTTGCGCCGCGCGGTGATGCAGCAGTTTGACCACTACGTCAAATTGAACAAGAAAATTCCGCCTGAAATCTTGACCTCAATTTCAAGCATTGACGATGCCGGACGGCTCGCCGACACCATTGCGGCGCATTTGCCGTTGAAGCTTGATGCCAAGCAAGTCATTCTTGGTTTGTCGCCGGTTAAGGAGCGGCTGGAAAACCTGTACGAGCAACTTGAGCGTGAAGTTGATATCTTGAACGTGGATAAAAAAATCCGGGGCCGCGTCAAGCGCCAAATGGAAAAAAACCAGCGTGATTTTTATCTCAACGAGCAGGTCAAGGCAATTCAAAAAGAACTGGGCGACGGCGAGGACGGGGCTGATGTCGATGAGATCGAGAAAAAAATCAAGGCCGCCAAAATGCCGAAAGAGGCGCGAAAAAAAGTTGATGCTGAGTTAAAAAAACTCAAGCTGATGTCGCCCATGTCCGCCGAGGCAACTGTGGTGCGAAATTACATCGATGTACTCACGGCCTTGCCATGGAGCAAAAAAACCAAAATCAAGTACGACCTCATTAATGCTGAAAACGTGCTGAACGAAGACCACTACGGTTTGGAGAAAGTCAAAGACCGCATTGTTGAATATCTCGCAGTGCAGCAGCGCGTTGACAAGCTAAAGGCGCCCATCCTGTGCCTAGTTGGCCCTCCTGGTGTTGGCAAAACTTCGCTCGGCCAGTCAATCGCCAAAGCCACTGGCCGCAAATACGTGCGGATGGCACTAGGCGGCATGCGCGACGAGGCAGAAATCCGCGGTCACCGCAGAACCTACATTGGCGCGTTACCAGGCAAGGTGCTGCAAAGCTTGTCAAAGGCGGGTACACGCAATCCGCTGTTTCTACTAGATGAAATCGACAAGTTGGGTACAGATTTCAGGGGCGACCCATCCAGCGCGCTTTTGGAAGTGCTTGACCCTGAGCAAAACCATACCTTTGGCGACCACTACGTTGAAGTTGATTTTGATTTGAGTGACGTGATGTTTGTGGCGACTTCGAACTCCATGAATATCCCTCCAGCGCTGCTGGATCGCATGGAAGTAATTCGCCTGTCGGGCTACACAGAAGACGAAAAGACCAGCATTGCCATGCGATACCTGTTACCCAAGCAGGTTAAAAATAACGGCGTGAAAGCAGAAGAGCTTGAGGTGCAAGAGCAGGCTGTGCGCGACATCGTGCGCTACTACACCCGTGAGGCGGGTGTGCGCTCGCTCGAGCGTGAATTGAGCAAAATTTGCCGCAAGGTAATTAAGGGTATTCAACTCAAAAAAATGACGCCGAAAGTTGTTGTTACGCCCGACAACCTCAATGAATTTTTGGGTGTTCGAAAGTTTGACTACGGCCGTGCTGAGCAGAAAAACCAGATTGGCCAAGTGGTTGGCCTGGCGTGGACCGAAGTTGGCGGTGACCTGCTAACGATTGAAGCCGCAATCATGCCCGGCAAGGGAGTTATCACCCGCACTGGCTCACTCGGCGACGTGATGAAAGAGTCGGTTGAAGCTGCGCGTACGGTGGTGCGCAGCCGCTCGGCAATGTTGGGCATCAAAGACGACCTGTTTGAAAAACGTGACATTCATATTCACGTGCCCGATGGCGCAACGCCCAAAGACGGGCCAAGTGCAGGTGCCGCCATGACGACTGCTTTTGTTTCGGCGCTCACTGGCATTCCTGTGAGGGGTGATGTGGCAATGACTGGCGAGATCACTCTACGTGGCGAAGTGACCGGCATCGGCGGGTTGAAAGAGAAGCTTCTCGCAGCCTTGCGCGGCGGGATTAAAACAGTACTGATTCCAGAAGAAAACGCGAAAGACTTGCAAGAAATACCAGACAACGTCAAAAACGGTTTGGAGATTATTCCCGTCAAGTGGATTGACCAAGTGCTGAAAGTGGCGCTTGAGCGCATGCCCGTGGGGTTCACCGACGAAGAAATGGCGGCCTCTGCGGCAGCGCTTGCAGCGGTGATAGTTGTGCCGCCGTTGGCTGCAACGGTTTCAATTAAACATTGACGCAAATTTATTCAGCGTTTTTTCATCGCGTCGAAAAACAAGCTATACTTTGAGGCTTGCATCGCGGGAGTAGCTCAGTTGGTAGAGCGCAACCTTGCCAAGGTTGAGGTCGAGAGTTCGAGACTCTTCTCCCGCTCCAATTTGAAGGGCAGCACGTAAAAATGCTGTCCTTTTTCATTGGCGTAATCAGATATCGGTGCAACGGTCTTGATGCAATGAGTTTTAGCTGGCGCGGTAACAAAGCGGTTATGTACCGGATTGCAAATCCGGCTAGCCCGGTTCGACTCCGGGCCGCGCCTCCAAATTTTGCAAGATGAGAATCTTGATTCGAGCCCCTCACCAGGGGCTTTTTTGTTTGACAATAGAGTTTTGTAAGTTGTATAGCCCGAGTGGTGAAATCGGTAGACACAGCGGACTTAAAATCCGCCGCTTCGTTCATAGCGGGCGTACCGGTTCGATTCCGGTCTCGGGCACCAATTCGTCAGCTTTTTTTTAGAGAGTTTTTGTACTGAACCGGTACGCCTTTGGCGATATTGACGACGCACACCAGTGTGCGGGTTCGATTCCGGTCTCGGGCACCAATTCTTCAGCTTTGTTTTAGAGAGTTTTTGCGCTGAACTGGAACGCCGTTGGCGATATCGATACGGTGCCCAAGTTCGCGGGTTCGATTTCGGTCTTGGGTACCAAGCGCATAAAAATGCTGTTTTGACATCAACCCGTAAGTGGTTAAGATATTTTTATGCCAAGCAACAACACCCCTTTTGAGATCCACGTTCATGGCGAAGTGCCGTTGCGTGATGATGTGACGTTCGAGCAGATTCAGGAAGCGCTCAAACCCCTGTGGAGGTACTCTGGCGCGAAGTCTTTGGCGGCTGCCGCACAAAGTGCCTACGAGGAAGAGCCAGGCATTCGTTTTGACTCGCAAAAGCACGCGCTGCAGCTATGCTGGACGGTGCCCGGTGATGAGGATTTTCGCCAGGCGCTAGACGAAATGTGCATGGGTTTGAACGACCTTGCCCTGACAGGAGCGCCGATTGAAGTGACGTTTTACGACGCTGACTTTGACGATGAAGATGAAGAAAGCGAAGAGGAAGAAGCGCGTGATGACTTTGCCATGTACTTTGTTGGCCCAACACCGGCGGCCATCATGCAGGTGCAGCGCGATCTGCTGGTGCAAGACGCGATAGGGCTGCTTGAGCGGCATTTTGATGGCTCTGAGCTTGGCGAGGTAGTGCAGGCCATTGACAGATTGTTCGAGCAGCGATTTGACGCGTTGGTCAGTTCCATGCAGCTTGGCAAACCACCCCGTGGTTCGGGGGGTTCTTCGGGTGGTGCAGGGCACGGTGGCGGGCGCAAGCCACGGCATCTGCATTAGCAGGCAAGTGCACCCATCTGCTGATTGCTATTATATTAGTAGCATCTTGCGCCCTATTCAATTGGGCTACAGCACTAATATACATAAAAACTGTCACTAAAACAGCCCTTCGATCAGGCACCTGGGCTTCAGGCATTGTCCGGCGTGAGCCAGGCGGCGTTGCGTCCTACACGCGCCTACGGGAAAACCCGTTAACGTGATAGATCAATGTTAATGACTCATTAGTCAATAAATTTGGTTGATGGTTGTACATTTCACGCGTCTATTCGTGTTCGGCCCCCCGCGCCATTGCTTTTGAAAGCCTCCGCCATGCTTGGTCCAGCTACTCTCGCTTTATTGACTTATGGTCGTTCGTTGCCCAAACCGTCGCGCACGACGCTGGCGCTGTTTATAGTTTGTGCGCTTGCTGGCTGTGGCAAAACTCCAACCGCAGGAGCCCCTGGCGCTGGACCGGGTGGTGCGCCCCCACCTGCCGAAGTGGGCGTGGTGACTGCTTCCACGGCTGACGTGGGCCTGATTACAGAGCTGCCGGGGCGGCTTGAAGCGTCTCGCGTCGCACAAGTCAGGGCACGCGCAGCGGGCATTCTGCAAAAACGCCTTTTCCGTGAGGGCAGTGACGTCAAGGCAGGTCAAGCGCTGTTCAGCATTGACGCAGCGCCTTACGCGGCGCTCAGTGCCAGCGCCAAGGCTGGGCAAGCTAAAGCAGAGGCCAACTTACTGCAGACAGCAGCATTGGCTGAGCGCTACAAAACTCTGGTTGAGTCCAATGCGGTGAGCAAACAGGAGTACGCCAACGCAGTAGCCGCACAAAGGCAGGCGGAAGCTGATGTGGCTGTTGCAAAAGCCAACGTGCAGACCGCAGGGATCAACCTTGGCTATGCGTCTGTCACATCCCCCATCTCTGGTCGAATTGGCCGCGCGTTGGTGACTGAAGGTTCTTTGGTCGGGCAGGGCGAGGCCACCCCATTGGCGGTGGTGCAGCAAATCAACCCGCTGTACGTGAACTTTACGCAGTCGGCTACAGACGTCATGAGGCTGCGCAACGCGATGGCGGGTGGGCAGCTCAAGCAAGCCAGCGGCACCGATGCCGCCAACGTGCGTTTGGTGCTGGAAGATGGCACTGAATACGCTAGGCCGGCTCGCCTGCTGTTTTCTGACCTGACCGTTGATGCAACTTCTGGCCAAATTACGCTGCGCGCAGAAGTGCCAAACCCAACCGGCGAGCTGTTACCGGGCTTGTATGTGCGTGTGCGGCTAGAGCAATCGCAGGCCAAAGATGCAATCACCCTGCCGCAGCAAGCCGTGACACGTACTGGTCAGGGTGACACGGTGATGGTGGTGGGCGCAGACGGCAAGGTCAGCACGAGGCCAGTGAAAATTGGCTCTGCCAAAGGCAGCAACTGGGTGGTGCTTGGTGGACTTAAAACCGGCGAGCAGGTCATAGTCGATGGTTTCCAGAAACTGCAGCCGAATGCCGTCGTAAAACCCGTCCCGTGGCAAGCGCCTGGCAATAAACCTGCCGCTGCATCTGTCGTGTCCGCTGCGGCCACGCCCGCTTCTGCCGCTTCTGCCGCCTCCGCGCCCCAAGCTGCGAAGTAAGGAGCAGCCCACATGGCCAAATTTTTTATTGATCGTCCGATCTTTGCGTGGGTGGTTGCGCTGTTTATTGTGGTGATGGGCGGCATTGCCGTAACGCAACTGCCAATTGCGCAATACCCGCCAGTCGCGCCGCCAGCGATTGTGGTGTCTGCCGCGTATCCAGGTGCGTCGGCTAAAACACTTGAAGACAGTGTGCTGGCTGTGATTGAGCGGGAGATGAACGGCGCCCCCGGTTTGATTTACATGGAAGCGGTCGCCCAAGCCAATGGAACCGGCAATATCACGCTCAGTTTTCAGCCCGGAACCAACGCCGATTTGGCCCAGGTAGATGTACAAAACCGCTTGGCACGGGCTACGCCGCGCCTGCCGCAAGTGGTGACCCAGCAGGGCGTGCGGGTCGAAAAATCCAACGCCAACTTTTTGCTTTTTACTATTTTGTCGTCAACCAATCCGGCGATTGACCCGGTCGGGCTGGGCGACTATGCCGCGCGCAATGTGATTCCTGAATTACAGCGCCTGCCCGGTATTGGCCAGGCACAACTGTTTGGCACCGAGCGTGCCATGCGCATCTGGATTGACCCGGCCAAGCTCACCGGCTTTGGCCTGTCAACGCTCGACATCAACAACGCCATTCGCGCGCAAAACGCGCAGGTTGCATCTGGCACGATTGGCGAGCTGCCCAATGTTGCAGGGCAGGGCATTGCAGCTACTGTCGTTGTTAATGGGCAGTTGTCCAGCGTGGAGCAATTTGGCAATGTGGTGCTGCGTGCCAACACCGATGGTTCTGCCGTGCGCCTGAAAGACGTCGCACGTATTGAGCTTGGTGCGCAGACGTATGCCACATCAGCCCGCTTGAATGGCCAGCCGTCGACGGGTATTGGCGTGCAGTTGACGCCAAGCGGCAACGCTTTGGCAGCAGCCAAGGCGGTTCGGGAAAAGATGGAGCAGCTCAAGCCCTACTTTCCGCCGGGCGTGTCGTATGCCATTCCGTATGACAGCTCGCGTTTTATCAGTATTTCAATCAAGCAGGTAGCCATCACGCTGGTTGAAGCGGTGGTGCTGGTGTTCCTTGTGATGTTTTTGTTTTTGCAAAATTTTCGCTACACCATCATCCCGACGATTGTTGTTCCGGTGGCGTTGCTGGGTACCGTAGCAGCGCTGTTTGCGATGGGGTTTTCCATCAACGTGCTGACCATGTTTGGCATGGTGCTGGTGATTGGCATTGTGGTGGATGATGCGATTTTGGTTGTAGAAAACGTTGAGCGCATCATGAGCGAAGAAGGCTTGAGCCCGCTTGACGCGACACGCAAGGCAATGGGCCAAATATCCGGCGCTATTGTGGGCGTAACGCTGGTTCTGATTGCGGTGTTTGTGCCCCTGGCCTTTTTTGCCGGTTCTGTCGGCAACATTTACCGGCAATTTTCTGCGGTGATGGTGGCTGCCATTTCTTTCTCGTCGTTCCTTGCCCTGTCGCTAACCCCAGCGCTGTGCGCAACGATTCTCAAACCCGTTGAAGCGGGCCATAACCACGCCAAAACCGGGTTCTTCGGCTGGTTCAACCGCGGCTTCACCCGCACTGCCAAAAGCTACGAGGGCTTCGTGGCCCGGTTGCTCAAACGGGCGGGGCGCTACATGGTGATTTACGCGGCAATCATTGGCGTTGTGGCGCTGGTATATACCCGGCTGCCAACTTCGTTTTTACCGCAAGAAGACCAGGGAAATCTGCTCGTCAATGTGCAGTTGCCTCCAGGCGCTACGCTGGAGCGCACCGAAGGCGTAGTGGCGCAGGTTGAGGCCTTTATGCTCAAGCAGCCCGAGGTACAAAGCATTGTGGGCGTGCTGGGGTTTAGTTTTTCAGGGCAGGGGCAAAATGCAGCCCTGGCTTTTGTGACGCTCAAAGACTGGTCCGAGCGCGAGAGCGCAGGGCAAACAGCGCAGGCCGTTGCTGGCCGCGCTTTTGGGGCTTATTCACGTATTCGCGATGCGTCTGTTTTTCCGATCAGCCCTCCGCCTATTCCCGAGCTGGGCTCGTCCAGCGGCTTTAATTTTCGGCTGCAAGACCGCTCTGGCGCAGGCCGTGAAGCGCTGCTTGCTGCGCGTGGGCAGCTGCTCGGCATGGCAGCTAAAAGTCCGGTGCTCGCCCAGGTGCGGCCTGATGGACTGGAAGACGCACCGCAGCTGCAAATTGACATCGACCGAGACAAAGCTGGCGCACTCGGCGTCGCGTTTGATGCCATCAACACGTCACTGTCTACCTTACTTGGGTCAAGCTACATCAATGACTTTCCCAACCAGGGCCGCCTGCAGCGCGTGCTGGTGCAAGCTGATGCGCCTGCACGGATGCAGCCAGAAGACTTGCTGCGCTTAAACGCCACCAATGCCAAAGGCCAGCAAGTGCCGTTTGCCAGCTTCGCCACCACGCGCTGGGTAACCGGCGCGATGCAAACCGTGCGCTACAACGGCTACCCGTCAATCCGCATCAGTGGCAGTGCTGCGCCGGGATACAGCACAGGCGCAGCGATTGCCGAGATGGAAAAGCTCGCCGCCCAATTGCCTCAAGGCATGGGCTATGAATGGACCGGTTTGTCGCGTGAAGAAAAGCTGGCGGGTTCGCAAGCCACCGTTCTGTACGCCTTTGCCATATTGGCGGTGTTCTTGTGCCTGGCTGCGCTGTATGAAAGCTGGTCAATTCCTTTTGCCGTTATTTTGGTGGTGCCTTTGGGTGTACTGGGCGTGGTGCTGGCAACCCTGCTACGTGGCTATGCCAACGATATTTACTTTCAGGTCGGGCTGATCACCATTATTGGCTTGTCATCTAAAAATGCCATTTTGATCATTGAATTTGCCAAAGATTTGCAGGCTGAAGGCAAGGGCGTTATTGAGTCTGCGTTAACCGCAGCGCATTTACGGTTCAGGCCGATTGTGATGACCTCGCTGGCTTTCATGCTTGGCGTGCTGCCCCTGGCGATCGCAACCGGCGCCAGCTCGGCCAGCCAACGTGCCATTGGCACGGGTGTGATTGGCGGCGTGTTGACGGGTACATTTTTAGCGGTATTTTTCGTGCCGATTTTCTTTGTGGTGGTGCGCGGCGTGTTCAAAGGCCGCAAGGCCGCTCCAGAGTCGGCAGAGGAGCAAAAAAATGTTTAAGAAACCAGCATTTTTATGGACTGCCATAAGCGCTGCGGTGCTGTCGGGGTGCTCGATGATCCCAAACTACGAGCGGCCAGCAGCGCCCGTAGCCGCGCAATTTCCCGCCATGTCTGGCCTTAGCGTTGCAAGCACTTCTACACCTGCAGCAGACATCCAGTGGCAGAGTTTTTTCACAGATGCCAAGTTAAAGCAACTGCTTGAAGCAGCACTTAAAAACAACCGCGATTTGCGCATTGCGGTGCTGAACATTGAACAGGCCAGAGCGCAGTTTCAAATCCGCCGGGCTGACCAATTTCCAACTGTAGGCGCTGCGCTGGCTGGCTCGCGCCAAGCCGCTGGCTCGGGTGGCAGCTCAAGCAGCAGCGCTAGCGTTTACAGCGCTGGCCTGGCTGTGACTGCCTACGAGCTGGACTTTTTCGGCCGCGTTGCCAGCCTCAAAGATGCCGCCCTGGCGCAATACCTGGCCACTGAAGAGGGCCGCAAAACCGCGCAAATCAGCCTGATTGCCAGCGTGGCCACCACCTATCTGGCCCTGCTGGCAGACGACGAGCTGCTGCTAATTACGCAGCAAACACTCGACACGCGGCGTGCTACTTACAAGCTGGCCAAGCTTCGCTTTGACAACGGCGTCTCGTCTGAGATGGACTTGCGTTCGGCTGAATCGCTTCTGGAGGCCGCCAACACCGCGCTGGCCCAGCAAACGCGCCAGCGCGCCTTGAGCGGCAACGCGTTGACTTTGCTGGTCGGGCAAAGCCTTGACGGCGACCTGGCCCTGGGCAGAGGCACAGCGCTGGATGTAACCACCTTCCAGGACGTACCTGCCGGGCTGCCGTCAGACTTGCTGGTGCGCAGGCCTGATATTCGTCAGGCCGAACAACTTTTGATAGCTGCCAACGCCAACATCGGTGCGGCGCGGGCAGCGTTTTTTCCGCGCATTTCGCTCACGGCTTCAGCCGGTAGCGCCAGCTCCCGCTTGTCGGGTTTGTTTCAAAGCGGCAGCTGGGGCTGGACGTTAGCGCCTCAGTTGCTGTTGCCGATTTTTGATGCAGGCCGCAATTCGGCTGGCTTGGCGTCCAGCAAGGCCGCCGAGGGAATTGCCGTGGCCGGGTATGAAAAAGCCATTCAAATTGCGTTTAAAGAGGTCTCAGACGCCTTGGCAGGTCGCGCTACGTTCGCTGAACAGCTGCGCGCAAGCCGGGCCCAAGCAGACGCTGAGGCGGTGCGCTACCGTTTAGCCGACTTGCGTTATCAAAACGGCGTAGCCAGTCAGCTAGACCAACTCGATGCGCAGCGCGCGTTGTTCGCCGCGCGCCAAGCCGTGGTGCAAACCCGCTTGGCGCAGCTGCAAAGCCAGGTCACGCTTTATAAGGTATTGGGGGGTGGCTGGAAGGATGTGGCGGCAGCAAGCAGCAGGTTTTGATGGTTTAGATGTGCTATTTTTTTAATAGCTACTTGCGCCTGTTTTTATTGGGCTGTAGATCTGTTTTGCCTTAAAAGCAGGAAGAAAATGTGTTTGGATCGTTTTAAAGGCAGTCAAACCCAAATCGTTCTTAAGTGTGTATAAATGCTTTTGTCATTGCGTCAGCGAGCCCTGCGCCGCCCTGTTGGCGTAGCGCCTTGACCGCGCCGTCAAAGTCGCGCGTCTCGCGGTTTTGGCTCAGTTTTGACATGCCTTCGAGGTGGTCAATCACAATTTCGATTCCCACAACGGCTTTGACCATGGCGTTTAGATAATCTTGCGGTGCATCGCCCATTTTCCAGGGCGTGGCCTCTGTTGCCTCATGGCGGCGTGTCAGGCGTGCCAGAACCCCGCGCAGAAACCTCTCGTCATCGTGGACAACCAGCTTGCCGCGTGCGTGCACGACTTCGTAATTCCAGGTGGGTACAAACCGATGTGTTTCCTTTTTGCTCGGGTACCAACCTGGTGAAATATAGCCTTCGCTGCCGCGGAAGATGACCAGTACATCGCGCGCAGCGCCAGCCAATGGTTGCCACACT
>JANPDQ010000173.1:0-1860 GCA_031431575.1 Polaromonas sp. | reverse complement strand
CCAAAAGGTTTGCCAGCCGGTGGCGCCCAGCACAATGGCGGCCTGCTCTTCATCATTGCCTTGCGCCTGCATCAAGGGAATCAGCTCGCGTGCAATAAAAGGGAAGGTGACAAACACGGTGGCCAGCACAATGCCCGGCACGGCAAAAATGATCTTGATGTCATGCGCCATCAGCCATGGGCCAAACCAGCCCTGCGCGCCAAAAATCAGCACGTAAATCAAACCCGCCACCACCGGCGAGACGGAAAACGGCAGGTCGACCAGCGTGGTCAAGAACGACTTGCCCCAAAACTCGTATTTGGCAATCGCCCAGGCCGCCGACACGCCAAACACCAGGTTCAGCGGCACGGTGATGGCGGCGGTGATGAGCGTGAGTTTGATGGCGCTCCAGGCGTCTGGCTCCTGCAGCGCCGCCAGATACGCGCCAAAGCCTTTGCGCAGCGCCTCGGAAAACACAGCGGCCAGTGGCACGATCAGAAACAACACCACAAACAGCAGCGCCAGACCCAGCAGGCTGTAGCGTACCCAGGCGGCCTCGGTGGTAGCCAAATTCGCGGCGCGCGAGTTAGCGGACGAGCGCAGCGACGGGCGGCCCCTAGCAAGCTCAGCCCCTTGTTTCGTATCAAGGGGCAGCGTACCGCCAGAGGCACGCGAAGCGACAAGCGTGGGGGCTTGTTTCATACAGGCGCCCCCGTGCTGCGTCGCTGCCAGGCTTGCAGCGCATTGATGACCAGTAGCAACATGAATGAGATGACCAGCATCACCACCGCCACGGCGGTCGCGCCTGCGTAGTCGTATTGCTCGAGTTTGCCAATGATGATGAGGGGCGTGATTTCAGACACCAGTGGCACATTGCCAGCGATAAAAATGACCGAGCCATACTCGCCTATGGCGCGTGCAAAAGCCATGGCAAAACCCGTGAGCAAGGCTGGTGCGATGTGCGGCAGGATGACTTTGGTAAAAATCTGCAGGCGGCTGGCTCCCAGAGAGGTTGCGGCTTCTTCCAGTTCTTTTTCAAAATCTTCCAGCACGGGCTGTACGGTGCGCACCACGAATGGAATACCAATAAAAATCAGCGCAATCACCACGCCTGCGGGTACGAAAGCGAGCTTGATGCCCAGCGGCTCCAGGTACTGGCCCAGCCAGCCATTGCCCGCCAGCAAGGCCGTCAGCGATATGCCGGCCACCGCAGTGGGCAGTGCAAACGGCAGGTCAACCAGCGCGTCGATGATTTTCTTGCCCGGAAAGCTGTAGCGCACCAGCACCCAGGCCAGCAGCAAGCCAAACACCAGATTGACAAGTGCGGCAATCAGCGAAGCGCCAAAGGTCAGGCGATATGACGCCATGACGCGCTCTGACGTGACAGCCGCCCAGAATTGATCGAAGCTCAAACTGAAGGTTTTAAAAAACAGCGCCGACATCGGTATCAGCACCACCAGGCTCAGGTAGAACAGCGTGTAGCCCAGCGTCAGCCTGAAGCCGGGCAGCACCCGGCGCACGGCGCGCCGGGGTGATTTGTCAGACATGCAGGCAGCCTATTTCTTGGTGTAAATCTGGTCGAAAGAGCCGCCATCAGAAAAATGCTCTTTGTCAGCCTTGGCCCAGCCGCCAAAGGCTTTATCAATGCTGAACAGATTGATCTTGGCAAACTGTTTGGCGTACTTGGCTTTGGCTTTTTCACTCACCGCCGGGCGATAGAAGTGTTTGCCTGCAATGTCCTGGCCTTGTTCTGAATACAAATATTTCAGGTATTCCTCTGCTACGGCGCGGGTGCCTTTTTTGTCGACGTTTTTGTCGATGACGGCAACCGCTGGCTCGGCCAGGATGCTCAGCGAAGGTGCTATCACATCAAATTTGGTG
>JANPDQ010000172.1:0-4776 GCA_031431575.1 Polaromonas sp. | reverse complement strand
GCTGGCCTGCTGGCACTTGTTGGCGTTGTCAATGTGCCGATCATTTACTTTTCAGTCAAATGGTGGAACACACTGCACCAAGGCGCATCGGTGAGTTTTAAAGGCACCAGCATGGCTACCCCGATGCTGGTTGCCATGCTGGTCATGGCGCTGGCCTTTTGGGCGTATTGCATTGCTCTGGCGCTGATGCGGGTGCGGGTGATTATTCTGGAGCGCGAACGCCATACCGCCTGGGTGCGCGCCGAACTGGGAGCGAATTGATGTGGAATAGCTTCAGTGAGTTTTTGGCGATGGGCGGCTACGGGCTGTTCGTGTGGGGCTCCCTTGGCGCGTGCGCGGTGGTGTGCATTGCCGAGCCATTGTTGCTTAACCTCAAGCGGCGTGCGCTTTTGCGCGAAGCGCATGAGCAAGGGCGCGCCGATGCAGGACAATTCACGGCATGACTCCAAGACGTAAAAGGGCAGTAGCCATCGTATGTGGGCTTGCAGCGCTGGGCGTGGCAACCGCGCTCGTGCTCAATGCGTTCAACAGCAATTTGGTGTTCTTTTTTAGCCCGACGCAAGTCGCAGCCAACGAAGCTCCGCAGGGCCGCAGTTTTCGCATTGGCGGTTTGGTTGAAATGAACAGTATCCAGCGGGAAACCAAGGGGTTGACCACCCGCTTTGTAGTGACCGATCTGGCCAAAACCATCCCCGTGACATACACCGGCTTGTTGCCAGATTTGTTCAAAGAGGGCAAAGGTGTGGTGGCGCAGGGCAAGCTGGGTGCGGACGGCATTTTCAGGGCCGACCAGGTGCTGGCCAAGCACGACGAAAACTACATGCCTCCCGAAGCCGCTGACGCATTGAATAAAGCCGCAGCTGGCGCACCCGCGCAATCCAGCGCAACGTTGAAGCCGGCGGCTTACGGCAAGTAAATAAGCTTTACACAGTTACCCGAGAGCACTACAGACATGATCAACGAACTCGGCCATTTCGCACTGATTCTGGCGCTGACCATGGCACTCGCACAAAGTGTGCTGCCACTGATCGGCGCGCACAAAGGCAACGCCGCCTGGATGGCGCTGGCCCGGCCCTCTGCGCGCGGCCAATTTGCGTTCACGGCGCTGGCCTACGGTTGCCTTACTTATGCTTTTGTCACCAACGACTTTTCGCTGTTGCTGGCGGCGCAGCATTCCAACTCCATGTTGCCGCTGGTTTATAAATTCACAGCGGTTTGGGGCAACCACGAAGGCTCCATTTTGTTGTGGTCGCTCATTTTGTCGGGCTGGACTTTGGCGGTGTCGATATTTTCAAAGCAGCTTGACGACCGCATGGTGGCAAGGGTGCTGGGCGTAATGGGACTGGTCAGTGTGGGGTTTTTGCTGTTTACGCTGCTCACGTCCAACCCGTTTGCGCGGCTGCTGCCCGCAGCGCCTGACGGCCAGGATTTGAACCCCCTGCTGCAAGACCCCGGCATGATCATTCACCCGCCCATGCTGTACATGGGCTATGTCGGCTTCGTGGTGGCATTTGCGTTTGCGATTGCCGCTTTGCTCTCTGGCCGGCTGGACGCAGCCTGGGCGCGCTGGTCACGCCCATGGACCACCGTGGCGTGGTGCTTTTTAACGTTCGGCATTGCACTGGGCAGCTTTTGGGCTTATTACGAGCTGGGTTGGGGCGGGTGGTGGTTTTGGGACCCGGTCGAAAACGCTTCGTTCATGCCGTGGCTGGTGGGCACCGCGCTGATCCATTCATTGGCTGTGACTGAAAAGCGCGGCGGTTTCAAAATGTGGACGGCGCTGCTGGCCATCATTACTTTTTCACTCTCGTTGCTCGGCACCTTTATCGTGCGGTCGGGAGTACTGAGCTCGGTACACGCGTTTGCAACCGATCCGGCGCGCGGTGTGTTCATTTTGGGTTTTTTGGTGCTGGTAGTGGGTGGTTCGCTAGCGGTTTTCGCCTGGCGCGCACCACGCGTTGGGCTGGGCGGCAGTTTTGAGCCAGTCTCGCGCGAATCCATGCTGCTTGCCAACAATGTGCTGTTAGTTGTTGCCGCTGCTGCCGTGCTGCTCGGAACCATCTACCCGCTGGTCATTGACGCGCTTGGAATGGGAAAACTGTCGGTCGGCCCACCGTATTTTGTAGCGGTGTTTGTGCCGCTGATCGCGCCAGCACTGTTTTTGATGGGCGTTGGCCCCATGACGCGCTGGCGACAGGCCGAAGTGATGGACTTGGCCAAGCGCCTGCGCTGGGCGATTGGCGTCAGTGTTTTGAGTGCTGTGATTGCGCCCATGCTTCTGGGCAGTTGGTCGCCCATGACCGGCTTGGGCTTGCTGCTTGCCGCCTGGGTGGCCAGCACAGCGGTGCTCAACTTGATCACCAGGGTGCGTGAGCACCGCTCGCCAAGCTGGCTGGCGCGATTCGCAGCGCAGCCGGGCAGCTATTACGGCATGCTGCTGGCGCACTTCGGCATCGCAGTGTTTATCGTCGGCGTGACGGTGGTGAGCAGCTACCAAAGTGAAAACGACGTGCGCATGGAGCCGGGCGACACCGCAACAGTCGGCGGCTACGGCTTCAAGCTTGACTCTGTCGCCCAGATTCAAGGCGCAAACTACACCGCGTCCCGCGCAACCCTCACCGTGACCGATGGCGACAAAGTCATTGCCACGCTCAAGCCTGAGCGGCGCGTGTACACTGTGCGCAGCATGCCCATGACCGAAGTTGCGATTGACCGCGGCATCACCCGTGACTTGTATGTGGCGCTGGGCGAGCCTGTGAGCGGCACCGCCTGGAGCGTGCGCCTGCACCACAAACCATTCGTCAATTGGATCTGGTTTGGCTGCGTGCTGATGTCCCTCGGCGGTTTGCTGGCGGTGCTTGACCGGCGCTATCGCGCAGTGCGCGTCGCTGCCAAAAAAGCCAGCCCGGCAGTTGAGCCATTGCAGCCACTGTCCCCAACGCCGGTTGCGGCAAAAGTGTCCGCGTGATGGCAGAAGCGGCAGTCGGCAGCCAGCCCACCAGCAACATCAAGCGGTTTCTGCCGCTGGTTATTTTTCTGGTGCTGGTCGGGTTTTTGGCCATTGGGTTGACGCTCAACCCAAAAGAAGTGCCGTCGCCGCTGATCAATAAACCAGTGCCGCAATTCAAGTTGCCGGTGCTGGGCACACCTGAAAAATCGCTGGGCACACAAGACCTGCTGGGCAAAGTATGGCTGCTCAATGTGTGGGCGTCGTGGTGCGTGGCGTGCCGGGTGGAGCACCCGCTGCTGGTGGAATTGGCCAAAACCAACCAGGTGCCAATTTACGGGTTGAACTACAAAGACAAATCACCCGCAGCGATTGCCTGGCTCGGTAACTTTGGTAACCCTTACACCACGTCGCTGGTGGACAGCGCGGGCTTGGTCGGCATTGATTTGGGTGTGTACGGCGTGCCAGAAACATTTTTGATCGACAAGCAGGGCGTCATTCGGCTCAAGCACATTGGCCCGGTTACGCCCGAGGCGTTGCGGGACACCATCTTGCCCATGGTGAAAAAACTTGGCGGTTAAAAAACTCCTTTTGGGCTTGACCATGGCCGCCGGCTTGTGCTTTAACGTGCACGCCAAAGAAGCGCCCAACACCTCGGCCGACCCTGCGCTCGAAGCGCGTGTGATGGTGATTGCGGAGGAGCTGCGCTGCCTGGTGTGCCAGAACGAAACCATTGCCGCGTCGCAGGCCGACCTTGCGGTGGACTTGAAAAATCAGATCCGCACCAAGCTCACGCAAGGGCAATCGCAAAAGCAAATACTGGACTTCATGGTTGAGCGTTACGGCGACTTCGTGCTTTACCGTCCGCCGCTTAAAACCACCACGGTGTTGCTGTGGCTGGGCCCATTTGTGCTGCTGGCTTTGGCGGTGCTGATGATGGTGCTCAACGTCAGGCGCAGGCGGCGCAGCGCAGTCAGTGCTGCACAGGGCGCGATGAGCAGCGCAGACATTCAGCGCGCCAGACAGTTGCTTGCCGACGGACCTGAATCCAATAAGTAACGACCCAAAAAACCCGATAGTTTGCCAATGATGATGTTCTGGATTCTTGCTGCGCTACTTACATTGTTGGCGCTGGCCTTCGTGCTGCCCGCGCTGCTTGCGTCAAAAAAAGCCAATACGGCGCCAGACAGCGGCGCAGCCACGCAGGCCAACCTGTCGGTGCTGCGCGACCAGCTTGCCCTGCTCGACAAAGAGTTCGCTGCGGGCAGCCTGAATGCCGAACAGTTGGCGCTTGCCAGAGGCGACATTGAGCGCCGCGCGCTGGAAGAAGAAAGCGCTCCCGAGCCGCGCATTGCCAGGTCGACATCGAAGGCTACAGCCATCACGGTGGGGCTGGCGGTGCCGTTGCTGGCCATTGGTATTTATGGTTTTTTAGGCAGCCCGTTTGCCCTCGACCCTGTGAGTACATCTGACAGCAGCACGGCCGATGTGTCACCCGCGCAGGTTGAAGAAATGGTCAAGCAATTCGCCGCCAGGCTTGAAAACCTGCCGCCCGACCAGGCAGTTGACCCAAAAGCGTGGGAAATGCTGGCCCGTTCTTACGCGGCGATGCAGAAGTTTCCTGAAGCCAACAAGGCCTACAAACGTGCGGTTGAACTCGCCCCCGGCAACGCGCAACTGCTGGCCGACCATGCCGATGTGCTGGCCATGCTGCAAGGCCAAAGCACGCTGGGCGAACCCGCCAAACTGATTGCCCGTGCGCTGGTACTCGACCCCAACAACCTGAAGGTACTGGCACTGGCTGGCAGCGCCGCGTTTGAGCGCAAAGA
>JANPDQ010000171.1:0-3184 GCA_031431575.1 Polaromonas sp. | reverse complement strand
TGCGGGTTGCCTGTAGCCCAAGCAGATTGCGTTGCGCTGCTCACGTGGGCCAAAGCCTTGCCAAGTGCAATGGCGTGGTCTTTGAGCTCGGCCAGGTGCTTGGTGCTATCAATCGTTGCTTGGATACGCGCTGACAAAAGTCCCAGCCCCCTGCCATCCTCCATCAATACCTTTCGGCCAAGCAAGTCAGCGGCTTGTATGCCGTGCGTGCCTTCATGGATCATGTTCAGGCGGTTGTCGCGCCAGTACTGCTCAACCGGAAAATCCCGCGTGTACCCGTAGCCACCCAAGACTTGAATTGCCAGCGAATTTGCTTCCAGGCACCACTCGCTTGGCCAGCTTTTGGCAATCGGCGTCAGCACTTCCAGCAACATGCGTGCGTCGTCAGCGGCTTGGGACTCCGCCGTATGCTGCTCATCGACCAGCCGGGCACAGTACAGCTCTAATGCCAGCGCACCCTCACAATACGACTTTTGCGCCAACAGCATGCGCTTGACGTCGGCGTGTTCAATGATGCGGACTTGCGGCGCAGAGTCATCTTTGCCGCCCTGCCCCACAGGCCGCCCTTGTGGGCGATTTTTGGCATATTCCAAACTGGCGTGATACCCAGCCATGCCCAGCATGGTGGCGGCCATGCCAACGCCAATACGGGCCTCGTTCATCATGTGAAACATGCATCGCAGGCCTTCATGCGGCTTTCCAACCAGGTAGCCGACAGCGCCAGCTTGGCTATCAACCGGGTACTTGCCTTCCCCAAAGTTCAGCAGCGTGTTGGTCGTGCCGCGCCAGCCGAGCTTGTGGTTCAGGCCCGCCAATGCGACATCGTTGCGTACGCCGGTGAGTTCACCGGTTGCGTTCACCAATTTTTTAGGCACGATGAAAAGCGAAATTCCGCGCGTACCGGCAATCAGCTTGCCATCAGGGCCAGGGATTTTTGCCAGCACCAGGTGAATAATGTTCTCTGTCAGCTCATGCTCACCAGACGAAATCCACATTTTGTTGCCCTTGAGGCGGTAGCGCGCCCCCAACGGATCGGCTTCAAAGTCTGCACCATCCGGCACAGCACGGGTCGTCACATCGCTCAATGACGAGCCCGCCTGCGGCTCACTCAAACACATCGTGCCTGAAAACCGGCCTGAAAATTCGTTTTTGGCAAATACCTCTTTTTGCAAATCAGTGCCATGCACCATCAGCAAATTGGCGTTGCCTGTCGTCAACATTCCCGAGCCAATGCTGACCGATGCCATGGCAAAAAAAGCATTGGCCGCCGCTTCAACCGTATACGGCAGTTGCATGCCGCCAATTTCATGGTCCTGCGCAGCGCTCAACATGCCAGATTCAGCGTAGGCCTTGTTCGCGTCATGCGTGGCTTGCGGCAAGATGACTTTTTCGCCGTCAAAGTGCGGCTCTTGTGTGTCCACCAAGTGGTTGAATGGCGCATACTTTTCACGCGCAATGCGCTCGCAGGTGTCGAACACCGCATCAAAGGTTTCGCGCGAGTGGTCTGCAAAACGCTGGCGTTGGTTTAGCGACTCGGCTTGCAGCCAGTCGTAAAGTAAAAAATCGACGGTGCTGCGCAGATCCATGTCTTGTCCAAAATTTATCGTGTTGGGGCTGGCAACATCGCTATGGTGCCCTGCGCAATCGCGCACAGTTTCTCAATACCATCTGCTCGTACAAACACCTCACAAGTGCAAACTGCTTGGGTTTTACCGACATGCACAGCTTTGGCGCGCGCAATCAGTATGTCGCCAATGGCTGGGCGTACGTAATTGATTTTGAATTCAGAGGTAACGACAGAAGCCTGCAGTACAGAGCCGCCAGCGTAAGTCAAAGCGTTATCAGCGGCGTAGCTGACAACACCGCCGTGAACAAAGCCGTGTTGCTGGCGTATTTTGTCGGAGACCGGTACCTGCAATTCGACCGCACCCTTGCTAAAGGAAACCAGCTCAGCACCGATTAACACACTGAAGGGTTGTGCAGCAAGTACGGCACGCCCCATGTTCAGCATGCCTTCTTCACTGACCAGCGCAGTGGGTGACGCGGTCATAGCACCTCAAAAATACCCGCCGCGCCCATGCCTCCACCAATACACATCGTCACACAAACCCGCTTGGCACCACGGCGTTTACCTTCAATCAGGGCGTGGCCTGTCAGGCGCTGGCCGGTCACGCCGTAAGGGTGCCCGACAGCAATGGCACCACCATTGACGTTGAGCTTTTCCATTGGGATGCCGAGCTTGTCGGCGCAGTAGAGCACCTGTACGGCAAAGGCTTCGTTCAATTCCCACAAGTCAATATCGTCGATTTTCAAGCCGAGCTTGGCCAGCACTTTGGGGATGGCAAACACAGGGCCAATGCCCATTTCGTCTGGCTCGCAGCCTGCAACAGCAAAGCCCAAAAATCTGCCCAGGGGTTTTAGGCCTTTGCGCTCGGCAACTGCCTCGCTCATGATGACCACTGCGCCGCCGCCGTCTGAAAACTGGCTGGCGTTGCCTGCAGCAATCACGCCACCGGGAATGGCAGGCTTGATGCCGCTGATGCCTTCTTTGGTGGTGCCTGCGCGAATGCCTTCGTCGTTGCTGACAGTGACTTGTTTGGTCGTGAGGCCCATGACCGGGTCAGCCACACCCATGGTGACGGTGATCGGTGCAATCTCGGCCGTGTACAAGCCTGCGGCCAGAGCAGCTGTGGCCTTTTGCTGGCTGATGGCGCCGTACTCGTCCATGCGGTCACGGGCGATGTTGTAGCGTTTGGCGACCTGCTCGGCGGTTTGCAGCATGTTCCAGTAAATTTCCGGCTTGTTTTTGGCCAGCCATGAGTCAGCCAACATGTGGGTGTTCATTTCTTGCTGAACGCAAGAAATACTTTCGACGCCACCCGCCACATAAATGTCAGCCTCACCTGCAATCACGCGCTGTGCTGCGAGTGCAATAGTTTGCAGGCCAGACGAGCAAAAACGGTTCACCGTCATGCCTGACACATTGACCGGGCAACCTGCGCGCAGGGCGACCTGGCGCGCGATGTTGGCACCGGTGGCGCCTTCGGGGTTGGCGCAGCCCATGATGACGTCGTCTACCTCGCCAGCCTCAATGCCAGCGCGTTTGATGGCGTGTTCAACGGCGTGGCCGCCAAGCGTTGCGCCGTGCGTCATGTTGAAGGAGCCCTTCCAGCTTTTGGCCAAA
>JANPDQ010000170.1:0-14147 GCA_031431575.1 Polaromonas sp. | reverse complement strand
TGCAAGATTTTCAGCTTGTCGGTGTCGTCCATTTCCACCGTCATGTTGGCGCAGAAAAACTCCGCCGTGTAGTGCACCTTTAGCCAGCCGGTGTGGTACGCCAATAGGGCATAAGCAGCGGAATGCGACTTATTGAAGCCGTAGCCCGCAAACTTTTCCATCAGGTCAAAAACTTCGTCGGCTTTTTCTTCTGACAAGCCATTGACACCTGCGCCTTTGCGAAACACTTCGCGCTGGGCGGCCATTTCCTTCTCGTCTTTTTTACCCATTGCGCGGCGCAGCATGTCAGCGCCACCAAGTGAGTAGCCACCCAAAATTTGCGCAGTTTGCATGACCTGCTCTTGGTAGATCATGATGCCGTAGGTTTCTTCCAGCATCGGCTTGACACGCGGGTCGGGGTACTCGGGCACTTCTTTGCCCTGCTTGCGCGCGACATAGTTGGGAATCAACTCCATTGGGCCGGGCCGGTACAGCGCGTTCAACGCGATCAGGTCTTCCAGCCTGTCGGGTTTGGCGTCTTTGAGCAGGCGCTGCATGCCGGTACTTTCAAACTGAAACACCGCCTCGGTTTGACCGTCAGCAAACAACTTGTAAACCCGCGCATCGTCCAGCGGCAAGTTTTCAAATGCAAAGTCTTTTTGCGATGGATGACGCGCAACAATAAAGTTTTTGGCAATCTCCAAAATCGTCAGGGTTGCCAGGCCTAAAAAGTCAAACTTCACCAGACCAATTGCTTCAACATCGTTTTTGTCAAACTGGCTCACCGCAGACGTGCTGCCGGGCTGCAAATACAGCGGACAAAAATCAGTCAGCTTGCCCGGCGCAATCAGCACGCCGCCTGCGTGCATACCAACGTTGCGCGTCAGGCCTTCCAGCTTGCGGGCGAGTTCGAGCAGCGTGCGTACGTCTTCTTCCTTGCGTTCACGCTCAGCCAAAATTGGCTCGGCCTCCAACGCGTAGACCAGTTTGTCGCCTTTTTTGCGCTCGGCTGGCAGCAGTTGCAACGTAACGGCCTGGCCAGGCTTGTTCGGAATCAGCTTTGAAATGCCATCGCAAAACCCATACGGAAAATCCAGCACGCGGCCGACATCGCGTATCACGGCCCGCGCTGCCATGGTGCCAAAGGTGACAATTTGGCTCACCGCCTGGTGGCCGTACTTGTCCTTGACGTAGTCAATTACGCGGTCGCGGTTGGTTTGGCAAAAGTCAATATCGAAATCGGGCATCGATACCCGCTCGGGGTTCAAAAACCGCTCGAACAGCAAGTTGTATTGCAGCGGGTCGAGGTCAGTAATCTTCAGCGAATACGCAACGAGCGAGCCTGCACCGGAACCACGCCCCGGCCCCACCGGGCAGCCGTTGTTCTTGGCCCAGTTGATGAAGTCACCCACGATTAAAAAATAACCGGGAAAGCCCATGCCCAAAATGGTTTTGATCTCAAACTCAAGTCGATCAACATAGGTCGGGCGCTTTTTATCTCGTACTTCCGCGTTGGGGTAAAGGTGCGCCAGGCGCTCTTCAAGCCCCTCAAATGACGTTTGGCGAAAGTAATCATCAGCCGCCATGCGCACGCCGTTGACCTCGGGCGTGGGGTAGTCGGGCAGCATTGCCCTTCCGAGGTCGAGCTTTAAATTACAGCGCTTGGCAATCTCCAGCGTATTGGCAATGGCCGATGGAATATCGGCAAACAGCTCCTGCATTTGCGCAGTTGACTTGAAATATTGCTCACGCGTGAACTTGCGCACACGCCGGGCGTTGCCCAAAATTTCGCCTTCAGAAATGCACACCCGCGCCTCATGCGCCTCGTAGTCGTCATAGGTTAAAAACTGAACGGGGTGCGTTGCCACCACGGGCAGTTTCAGGCGCGCTGCAAGCTGCACTGCGGCACTTACGTGCCGCGCGTCATCCGGCTGGTCGGCGCGCTGCAGCTCCATGTAAAACCGG
Organism: Polaromonas sp.; assembly: GCA_031431575.1. GTDB lineage: Bacteria > Pseudomonadota > Gammaproteobacteria > Burkholderiales > Burkholderiaceae_C > Polaromonas. The sequence continues at coordinate 12,203 of JANPDQ010000170.1, read as the reverse complement.
TGCGGAAAAACGCCCGCAAAATGCAGTGCGCATTCCATGGCTCGAGCCTCATCGCCCTGCACCAGCGCCTGGCCAATGGCGCCGCGCTGCGCGCTTGACAGCGCAATCAAGCCGTCATGGAGTTCAGCCAGCCATTCCAGGCTGATGATGGCCTGGTCACGCACCACCCCGCGCGTCCACGCACGGGTGAGCAGTTCTGACAGATTTAAATAGCCCCGCTGGTTTTGGGCAATCAACAACAATCTGGCCGGCGGGGCACTTGCGTCCTTGCCCGGCACTTGCACCCACACGTCGGCAGCAATCAATGGCTTGACGCCGACGCTGCGTGCCGCCTTGTAAAACTTGACCGTACCGAACAGGTTGCTGAGGTCACTGATAGCCAATGCAGGCTGGTGGTCCAAGGCGGCGGCGGCGGCGATTTCATCAATGCGATTGGTGCCATCAACTACAGAGAATTCGGTGTGAAGGCGTAAATGAACAAACATATGAGCATTTTAGAGTGTGCAACTCTGATCAAAGTGAGAAGAAAACTGTCCCTTTTTAGGGTTTTGGCTTACAACTTTTTTTGCAGTCATGTCAGACCATTAAACTTTTACCTAACGTTATGGCATCGAATTCCTCCAAACCTCAACGTTCGGGCAATGCCCCTCGTGCAGTTCCCGACCAACTGGCAAAGCGGTTTTTTGAAGTGCGTGCGCAAACTGAGACTTTGGCCAGTCCCTTAACGCCCGAGGACTGCCAACTTCAGTCGATGCCGGATGCCAGCCCCACCAAGTGGCATCTGGCGCACCTCACCTGGTTTTTTGAAACCTTCATTCTTGAAAAATACGAAACTGCATTTGAGCCTTTCGACTCGCGGTTCCGCGTTTTATTTAACAGTTACTACAACGGCATTGGCGACAAGCACCCCAGAGCCGAGCGGGGACTGATCAGCCGCCCCGCTTTGGCTGAAGTGCTGGCCTACCGTGCGCAGGTCAATGAGCGTGTTTTGGCAGTGCTGTCGAAAGCATCAAAGGCAACTGACCACGAACTCGCCCAGCTAATCACGCTGGGCCTGCACCACGAGCAGCAGCACCAGGAATTGATTCTGACCGACATCAAACATGCGCTGTCGCGCAACCCTGCCAAACCAGCGTATGCCAAGCGTTGGCCGTTGGCACGCATTGCACCGCAGCCGCTGCGCTGGCACCGGCATGCAGGCGGCTTGGTAGAGCACGGCGCTGACGCAAGCGCGCCGGGCGAATTTGTTTTTGACAACGAAACACCGCGCCACAGCGTGTACGTTGCCCCGTTTGAATTGGCGAGCCGCCCAGTCACCAACGGAGAATGGCTGGCTTTTATGGCAGACAGCGGGTACCAGCGGCCCGAGCTGTGGCTGTCAATGGGATGGGACTGGGTGCAGGCCAAAGCCAAATCGATGCCGCTGTATTGGCAAGGCGACAGCGGCAGCTACCAAAACTTTACGTTGCACGGCATGGTGGCAATTGATGCCAATACGCCCGCCTGCCACCTTAGCTACTTTGAAGCCGATGCCTTTGCCCGTTGGTCAGGCGCGCGCTTGCCCACCGAGTTTGAATGGGAACTGGCAGCATCAAAACTGCGAAACCCGACTCCGCAGGGCAATTTTGTAGAAAGCGCAGTGTTCCACCCAATGGCCGTACAGCAGGCGGACGCGGTTGATCCGTCACAGTTGTTTGGCGATGTGTGGGAATGGACGCAGTCGAACTACAACGCGTACCCGGGCTACAAGCCGTGGGCCGGCTTGGTTGGCGAGTACAACGCGAAATTTATGTGTGCCCAGTTTGTACTGCGTGGCGGCTCATGCGCCACGCCGCAAAGCCACATGCGCGCAACATATCGCAATTTTTTTCCGCCAGATGCGTGTTGGCAGTTCAGTGGGCTGCGGCTCGCGCGTGATGCGGACTAAATGGGTTTGTCAGGCAGCGGAATAATCTCTGAATCGCCGTTCACTACGCCCATGGTCTGTGCTGTCCAGTCGTTGGACGCCTGAACAATGCGGTCTTTGCGGCTTGACACAAAGTTCCACCACATCAAGCGATGCCCGTCGAGCGCATCACCACCAAACACGATCAAACGTGCTGCCTTTGATGAAGAAATGCGCGTGGCGACTGAAGGGGCCAGCAGCGCCACGGTGTGCTCCGCCAGCACAACACCGTCAATGTCAACCGCGCTGTCAATCGAATACACCGCCAGCTCAGCAGCCAGGGGCGGCAATTCAAAAAAACCGTTACCAGCCAATTTGACATCCAGATAAATAGTTGGCGCAAATGTTTTTACGGGCGAGGTCTTGCCAAACGCTTGGCCGACTAATACACGCACCAATGCAGGAGCTTGGGCATCGCCGACCGTTACCTCAGGAATACTGGCCGAGGGCGTGTGAACAAAATCAGGCTCAACTTCTTCAAACGCTTTGGGCAGAGCCGCCCACAACTGAATACCGTGGTTGACGTAGGTACTGCCTTTGAGGTCTGCAGGGCCGCGTTCCGAATGCACAATGCCGCGCCCTGCCGTCATCCAGTTAATCGCTCCTGGCTCGATGCGTTGCGCAAAGCCCAGGCTGTCGCGGTGCATGATGGCACCTTCGAATAGATAAGTCACCGTTGCCAGACCAATGTGCGGGTGCGGCCTGACATCATGGCTCTGGCCAGGTGCAACCGTGACAGGTCCGAAATGGTCAAAAAACAAGAACGGGCCGACCGCCTGTCGTTGTGCGGCAGGCAGCAGGCGGCGCACAGTAAACCCACCGCCCAAGTCCTTGTTTTGACCTTTCAGTTGCAGCGCGATGGGCATGACCAAACGACTAGGTTAGCGATGCAATACGATCAGCCGCGCAGCTTGGTAGCCACTTCAGCCACGCGCTTGCCGTAAGCGGCTGCCGTGTCCAGGTCGCCCTGCGGAATAGCGCTGGCCGGGTCTTGCGGGCCAACTTGTGCCATCACGCCTGAATTTGAGCCAATGCGGTTAATAGTGCCGTCGTTCAGCGCGGGCTGCCCAACCCAGATCATTCCCTGCTGCATGGCCAGGGTGATGAAGTACTGAATGGTCGACAGCTTGTCGCCGCTAGGGCTGGCGCTGCAAGTAAAACCGCCTGCGATTTTGTCCTTCCAGGCACTGGTAAACCATCGTTTGCTCGACGCATCGGCAAACTTTTTAAATTGCCAGCTGGCCATACCCATATACGTCGGGCTGCCCATGATGATGGCGTCAGCGGCATCGATTGACGCCCATTGCGCATCGGTCAAATTGCCGTCAGCATCAATGGCTATCAGCTCTGCACCAGCGCCGTCAGATACAAATTGCGCAACGCGTTGGGTATGGCCATAACCTGAGTGGTACACAACAACTACTTTTGACATGATAAAAATCCTAATAAAAATAACAAAAAACAACCGAAAAAAAACGAATCTTAATGACCGCGCTTGGCGTCCACACTCCATGCACCAGCGCCCCAAGCGGCAACGGTTAACAAGCCACCTACTACTGCAATATTTTTGAAGAAGGCCTGCACTTGTGCGGGGTCAGACAAAGGGTGAAAGATAAATGTGATGACCACCGTGAAAAACGCAATACCCAACGCCGCCCAACGCGTTTTATAACCGACCAGCAATAAAAGACCAAGACCGAGTTCAACGGCAATGGCAATGGCTATGGCGATTTCAGAAAAAGGCACGCCTTTAGAGGCAGCGTAGCCGGCAGCGCCGGCAAAGCCGGCAATTTTGCCGAAGCCGGCAGGTACAAACAGCAGCGCCAGCAAGGCGCGGCCAGCCAAAGACAAAGGGTTTTGTAAAGAAGTGAACACGAAGAGTCCTTTCAAAAAGTAAAACTGAAAAACTGAAGAAGTGAAAATGCAATTCAAGCCGCTCAGGCAGCCAAGTCAAAAACCAGCACTTCGGCCTGCTGCCCGTCGGCCAACTGCAGCTCGTTCTCAAGCACCATTAAAGCGGCATCGCCCGCATCAAGCTGTAGGCCATTGACTTGCAAATTGCCGCTGATCAACTGGACATAGGTCTTGCGCGCGGGATTCAAAGCGATCGCAGCGGTTTCGCCTGTATCAAACAGCCCCGCATATATTTTTGCATCGGCATGAATCGTTACCGAACCCGCCGCACCGTCATTTGAGGCCACCAGGCGCAGCTTGCCGCGCTTGTCGTCTGGCAAAAATGTCTTTTGCTCGTACCCTGGTGCAATGCCTTTGATATTCGGCTCAATCCAGATTTGCAGCAGGTGCGTGGTTTGGCCTTCAGCGTGGTTGAACTCGCTGTGCTCTACGCCTGTGCCTGCGCTCATGCGCTGTACGTCACCTGGCGGAATGCCTTTGACGTTGCCCATGTTGTCCTTGTGCGCGAGGTTTCCTGAAACGACGTAAGTGACGATTTCCATGTCTTTGTGGCCGTGCGTGCCAAAGCCGTGCCCAGGCGCAATATGGTCTTCATTGATCACGAGCAGGTTGCCAAAACCCATGTGGTTCGGGTCGTAATAGCCAGCAAATGAAAACGAGTGGTGGGACTTGAGCCAGCCGTGGTCGGCGTAGCCGCGTTCCTGAGATTTGCGCAAGGTGATCATTTTTTTACTGCCTTCCATAGTTTGGTTTTGAAAGGCTAACTGTATTGCGGACGGTGGCTTTGGGTGTTGTTCAAATTTGATGGCATCATTGAAATTATTTGAACGATTAAATCCCTTGTGTCTAAAACTTCGATACGCGACGCCTTGAGCCCTGAAGCGCTTGGTCTGCTTGACGCCATCCACCGCACCGGCAGCATGGCCGCAGCAGCGCGTGAAATCGGTGTGGTACCCAGTGCCCTGACCTACCGCGTTCGCCAGCTTGAAGACGCGCTGGACGTGCTGCTGTTTGACCGCTCGTCGCGCCGCGCTGCGCTGACGCAAGCGGGGCAGGAGCTGCTGCGTGAAGGCAATCGGCTGCTGCTGGAGCTGGACGCGATTGCCAACCGGGTTAAACGCGTAGCAACGGGGTGGGAGCCGCAGTTAACGCTGGCCATTGACAGCATCATTTCGCGCACCACGGTGATGGAGTTGTGCGGCGCATTCTTTGCACTGGAGCCGCCAACGCGTTTGAAGATACGGGAAGAAGCGCTTTCGGGCACGTTGCAAGCCCTCACGTCGGGCCAAGCAGATTTGGCCATTGGCGTGGTGATGGAGCCAAACACAGACAACATGATCACCAGCAAGCCGCTGGGCAACATCAAGTTTGTGTACGCGGTTGCGCCGCATCACCCACTGGCAAGCGCTACGCAGCCGATTACTGACGCGATGATGCTGGCCCACCGCGTGGTGGCAGTGGCAGATTCAGTCCAGCGTGGCGCAGGAATTTCGGTTGGACTGCTGGGCGGCCAAGACGTGTTTACGGTGCCAGGCATGCTGGCCAAAGTCGATGCCCAACTACGCGGCCTGGGCGCGGGGTTTTTGCCAGACTATTTGGCGCGGCCCTACATTGAGACTGGCCGATTGATAGAAAAACAGGTGGTGCAGCGCGCCAGAATTGTGCGCCCCAGCTATGCCTGGCGCACCGCATCGGGGGGGCCGGGGCGAGCGCTGGCGTGGTGGCTCAAAGAGCTTGAAAAAACCAAGACGCGGCAAGCTCTGCTTGAGCGTTAAGTCGCTCTGATGCACGGCGCATAGAGTACATTGACAGCATAAACAAATCCATCCCTTTCCCTCAGCCAAAACAGGCCAATAAAAGACAACACATGACAAAAAAACCGCGATCTTCCCCACTGGTAGCTAAAAAAATTGCGGTGATTGGCGCGGGTATTGCGGGAGTCGGCTGCGCGCGCACCCTGACACAGGCGGGCCACGATGTCACTGTTTTTGAAAAAAGCCGGGGCGCCGGTGGCCGCATGTCTACCCGCAATACCGAATTTGGCGGGTTTGACCACGGCACGCAGTACTTCACGGTACGAGACGCAAGGTTTGAAAAAGCGCTTGCCACCAGTGGCCCGCTGGTCAGGCCGTGGTCTGCTAACACCGTGCGTATTCTTGATGAGCTGGGCCGCGTGGTGGCGTCCAGCCTGCCACCAAAAGAAGCACACTGGGTAGCCGCGCCGGGCATGAACGCGTTGGTCAAGCACTGGGCACAACCCCTGATTGGGGCAGGCCGCCTGCACTTTGAAACCCAGGTCCAGCGGATTGAAGCAGACAAACTCAGCCCTAAGCAATGGCAACTGCAAACCGAAGGGCCGGGAGCAGAAACAAGCGTGCATTCAGGCTTTGACACGGTGGTTATGGCCGTTCCTTCGCCGCAGGCGCATGCGCTGCTGCTGTCGTCCCAAATTGCCAAACACATGATGGGGCAAATTGCAGGCGTGAGCGTTGCGCCGTGCTGGACGCTGATGCTGGCGTTTCCGCAAGCGGCTCAACCTGCGCTGGCGCACTTGGGACCGCAATGGAACGCGGCACGCAGCACGCACCACCGTATTGCGTGGCTAGCGCGGGAATCGTCCAAACCAGGGCGCAGCCCGATTGAGCGCTGGACAGTGCAGGCCAGCCCCGAGTGGTCTGAACGCCATCTGGAGGACGATGCGCCAAGGGTCAAGGCAAAGCTGCTCAAAGCGTTCACCGAGGTCACGGGCATTCGTGCAGAGCCAGGCTACGCAGAAGTACACCGCTGGCGCTACGCACAAACCACGCAGCCGCTGCCCAAGGGGCATAGCCATTTGTGGGATGCATCGGCAAGCATCGGTGCATGTGGCGACTGGTGCCTGGGGCATCGGGTGGAAGACGGGTTTGTTTCTGGCCTTGAGATGGCATTGGCCGTTTTGTGAAGATCGAACTCAGGCGGTGGTTGCAAAGGCTACAGGACAATTTTTCGCAGGGCCGCCCCAAGAAAAATTAGCCCCCGCGGGGGGCAGCGAAGTACGCGCAGCGACGAGCGTGGGGGCATATCCTTTCGCAGGGCCGCCCCAAGAAAAATTAGCCCCCACGGGGGGCAGCGAAGTACGCGCAGCGACGAGCGTGGGGGCCATGTACCGGGGGAGGTTTGCGCCCTCACCCACTGGCCCGTTGCATGCCGGGTCATTGGTTGCTGCGTTGGCAAGCTGGCTGGATGCCAAAGCACACGGCGGAACCTGGTTGATACGCATTGAAGACGTTGACACCCTGCGCTGCGTGTCAGGCGCTGACCGCACCATGCTCAAACAACTTGCAGATTGCGGCTTGCACCCCGACGAGCCGCCGGTGTACCAATCGCAACGCGGCGCGCTGTACCAAACCGCCTTAAACCAGCTGATTGCGCAGAAACAAGCTTACCCGTGCGGCTGCTCGCGGCAAGACATTGAAACGGTATTGCGAACGTTGGACCAGTTACGCACACGGGGCAGCGCTTCGGTTTACCCCGGCACGTGCAGGCACGGCCTGGCAAGCAAACCCGCCCGCTCGTGGCGCTTCAACACTGAGAATTTCACACCAAATCAGCCTGTAGCGCAACAAATACGGGCGCAAGCAGCTCCTAATAAAATGGCGTATGAAGTACTGAACTGGACGGATCGCGCGCTGGGTGAGCAAACCCAAAACGTGCAGGACGAAGTTGGCGACTTTGTGCTTAAACGCGCTGACGGATTGTGGGCCTACCAGCTGGCCGTGGTGGTTGACGATGCTGCGCAAGGTGTTACCGATGTGGTGCGCGGCGCTGATTTACTGGACAACACGGCCCGGCAAATTTTGCTGCAGCGCGCACTCAATTTGCCCGAACCCCGTTACCTGCACACGCCGCTCGTACTGGCACCGGACGGTAAAAAACTGTCTAAACAAAACGGTGCGACGGCTGCAGAAGTGCACACGCGGCAGAGTTCGTTGAACGCGCTTCGGATGGCGGGCCGGATGCTCGGGCTTGAAAACCAAGGCAGCACGTTGGCCGATTGGCTTGCCAGCAGTGTTCAGGTGTGGAAATCACGTTTTTGCCCACTAAGTCACTAAGCGATTGGTCGCAAACTCTTACAATTACCGTTTGGCGGTGAGCCGCTTCAAGGTGCTCTACACGACGGTGGTACCAGAGAGCAGAAAATCAATACCCTTCGGGTGGTGACAGATCCTTACTGTGCTTGAAGCCCCACACAGCTAGGGTTGGTGACGTAGTAGTTATTACAAAAAAGCGATGCTGAGATACATGAATACTTTTTTAATCGCTTTGCGCCGAACCTGCCGTGCAAAATTCCAGCAACTGATGCTTACGCTACTACTGGTGGCAGCACCTGCAACCAGCATGGCCCAGACGTGTGGTGTGCCCGGCCAAGACGGGGCAGCCACACCAGCAGGCGTAGTCAACGCGTACCACGCGGGCAGCGGCACAGCAGCGGCGTTGGGCAATCTGGTAACGGTAGCGTCTACCACGGGGCAACGCACCAGCAACCGCGCACTGCGCGCCGGTGATTTGGTACTCATTATCCAAATGCAGGACGGCACCACACCGGCCAACGCGGGCCTGCACGAATACGCAACTGTGGTGTCCATTGCGGGCAACGTCCTTACCTTGAACCGCAACCTCACCAACACCTATGTACAAAATATCGCCGCTAATCTGGTGCGCACGTTTCAGGTGGTGTACGTGCCGCAGTACTCCTCAGCGGCGCTCAGCGGCACTGTCAATGCTGATCGCTGGACTATCAGCGCAGCAGGCGCAGGCACTGGCGGTATTGTGGCCATGGACGTGGCGGGCAGCCTGGCGCTAACGGGCACGATTGATGTCAGTGGCGCCGGGTTTCGTGGCGGTGCAGCGATTAACAGCGCCAATTCCCGAGCGGGTGGTGCTTTTGGAGACTTGAATTACGTCTACAACCCTGCAGCTGGTAACGGCGGCGTGAAAGGTGAAGGCACAGCCGGCACGCCGATTGTGGTGTTTGATGGCACTGCTGCACTGGTGAACTACAGCGCACTGCTTACCCAAGGCTACGCCGCAGGTTCAGGCGGTATCGCGGCTCAGGGCAACGCCGGAGGCGGGGCCAACGATGGTGAACCCAACGGCGGAAACAACCAATACAACGCGGGCGGTGGCGGCGGTAGTAATGGCGGCGCTGGCGGGCAAGGCGGGGCAAGCTGGAGCTTTCAAAACGATGCGGGCGGGCGCGGCGCTGCGGCTCTGGTTACCGGTATCGGCAGAGTGGTGCTGGGCGGCGGCGGGGGAGCTGGCGGCACCAACAATAACGGTAATGCGAACGCAGTGACAACTTGGCCCCCTCTTGATAACGCCACAACGCGCGCCCTACCTCCTGCCCAAGGCACCATCAACGGCGCCGACGGCGGCATTTCCGTCAGCGGGGCGCCAGGCGGCGGCATGGTGCTGGTGCGGGCGGGCACCTTAACCGGCGGCGGCACCATCAATGCCAACGGCTATACGGCTTTCAACACCAACGGCGGCTCAGAAGGAGCAGGCGGCGCAGGCGCGGGCGGTAGCGTGGTGGTTCTGGCGGGTAACGGTACATCCGGCGCGCTGACCATCAACGCCAACGGCGGCAAGGGTGGGTATTCCAATTACTTTGACCACGGCCCCGGCGGCGGCGGTGGCGGCGGCGCAGTCATCACCAATTTCGCCACAGCCACTATCAACCGCATCGGCGGTGTGAGCGGACAAGACGGCTGTTGCGGAGGCACTCAGGGAAACGGCAGCCCGAAACCCGACTTGTCGGCACCTGGCGTAATAGGCACTAGCAGCACCGCGGGCGGCATACCCACTGGCGTACTAGGCGGTGCCAGCTGCCTGCCGGTGCTGCAAGTCACCAAAACGACACTGCAGTCCACCGTTACGGCCGCAACCGGCGCTACTACCAGTTACTCCATAAACGTATCCAATTTACGCGGCGCGGCAACCAACGTCTTCCTGTTCGATGCCAACTTGCCGCCGGGCTGGGCCTACACATCTACTCCAGCCACCACCTACAGCTACAGCCCTGCTCCACCAGGTGCGGCCTCAGCGGGTGCCGAAACAACTTCCGCAACATTACCCGCAGGCCTGCCCGTCAACACCGCACTGACGGCCAATTCGGTGACTGCAGTGTCGCTACGTGCCAATGGCGCGGCGCCTGGGCTGGTGCCCACCACGGGCAGCATTTCGCCAACATTCGGCAGCTTTTACCTGCCCCAAAATGGCAGCATCACCGTGACCTACGTTGTCACCATTCCTGATACCGCTACGGCGGGCACGTACCACAACCCGGCGGGCGTGATTTACCTAGACCCCACACGCACTGCTGCTGCGGGCATACGCATGGTGTCGCCCGCGCTCGAAATTGCATCCAACCGCGCGGGAATCGCCTACAGCAGCAACACTACCTACGTCAGCGGTTCCACCACAGCTGTTGCAGGCAGCAACTACAGCGGACTCGTTACGGGGCCAACTGCAGACAACGTAACTTTACTGCCCGACTTGTCTGTAACCAAGACCCTTAGTACCACCACATTTACAGTGGGTGTCACTGGCCAGCGCTACATCATCGTCGGCAGAAACAATGGCCGGCCAGTTGCAGACCAAATCTACGCAAACACCCAAGCCACCGGCCAATCAGCCACCAGCATCGTGTCGCCAGCGCTGTCTATTACCGACACCCTGCCAACGGGCATGACGCTGACCACAGCCACCACCAGCAACAACGCGGTTTGGACCTGTACGCCCAATGCGGTCAGCACTACGTTTACCTGCGCAGCCACCGCTGCGGTTTACCCCCTGCCTGCGGCCACAAACATCGTGACGATTACTGCAACCGTCACGGTTTCAACGCTAGCCTGCCCAGGGCCACGCTTTAACACCGTGACGATTGCAACACCAGCTATAGGCGATGCGCTGCCTGCCAACAACACCGCAACCGTAGCCACTCCTGTTGGCTGTAGCGCTGATCTGCGCGTTACCAAAACAAACGAAGTCACCAGCGTCAGCGCCGGCAGCACCACCAATTACACGGTTACTTTTACCAACCTTGGGCCAGCTGCAGCAGATGGAGCAACTGCAACAGACACGCGGAGCGCGGGTTTGAGCTGCACCGTAACAGCCTGCACACCCAGCGGGACGGGCGTGTGCCCGGCAGCCGGACAGTGGCCCAACCTGCTAACTGGAGGGCTGGTGCTAAGCTCATTTGCCAGCGGGGCTACCCTTAGTTTTATCGTTAGCTGCGGCGTGACCGCAACGGGACTTCCGTGAACCCAGATCCTTTAGATGCTCCTGGCCCACTCATGCTACCGCCCGCGCCCCGCACCATTCGCAGCTTTGTACGCCGCACAGGCCGCACCACAGCCGGCCAAGCCCGTGCTTTTGAGTCAATTGGGCCTGTAGCGCTTGTTTCATATGCGCAAGCCGCTATTGATTTAGTAGCTATTTTCAAACGCGATGCGCCCACCATTTTAGAAATCGGTTTTGGCATGGGCGAAGCCACCGCGCATATTGCAGCGCACATGCCGGACAAAAACTTTATTTGCTGCGAGGTACACACGCCCGGCGTGGGCGCGCTGCTCAAGCGCATTGAAGAGCAAAACCTTACCAACATTCGCATCTTGCAACACGACGCAGTAGAGGTCATTGACCACATGTTGGACTTAAACAGTCTGGACGGCATCCACATCTTCTTCCCCGACCCCTGGCACAAGAAAAAGCACAACAAACGCCGGTTGATTCAAGCCCCGCTGGTGGCCAAACTTGCAGCGCGCTTAAAACCCGGCGGCTACTTGCACTGCGCAACCGACTGGCAACCGTATGCCGAGCAAATACTCGAAGTTTTGAGCGCCGAGCCCCTGCTGAAAAACACCTCAACAGGCTACGCACCCAAGCCTGAGTACCGCCCACTGACCAAGTTTGAAAATCGCGGCATCAAGCTCGGACACGGCGTGTGGGACGTGGTTTTTGAACGGGTGTAGCTGACTTGGCTGCACACGGCCTGCCCACCCGAGACGGCGTAGGCCCCAGCTGCGTTGGCTTGCCAGCGGGTAACTGGCCCACCATTACTGATTTTCTGGTGGAGCGCTTCCCAGACATTTCTCGCACCACATGGCTGCAGCGCATGGCAGACCGGTTGGTTGCCGATGAGTTTGGGCAGTTGGTAACCCCTGAGCGGCCGTATCCCAACCACATGCGCATTTACTACTACCGCAGCCTGCCAGACGAGCCGCGCATTCCGTTTGACGAGGCCATCACTTACCAAGACGCGCATTTGGTAGTAGCGGACAAACCGCATTTTTTGCCCGTTACG
>JANPDQ010000169.1:0-4452 GCA_031431575.1 Polaromonas sp. | reverse complement strand
GCGGCCTGTACCAATGGCAAGCTGGCGCGGTGGCCGGGGCGGTGCCTGGCGGGCAGCGGTTTGACGACACCAACCGCCTGGGCAAAAAACTCTTCTTCAGCTTTGGCCTTGGCGGCTGCAGCTTTTCTGGCGGCTTCCAATTCTTTGGCCAGTTTGACGCGCGCCTCCATCTCCGCCTTGACGGCTTTCAACCCCTTCAAGTCCTTAATCGCAATTGCCTTCATGGCCTACATTAACCCCAACTCGGCCATCGACGCAACCTCAGTCGCAGTCACGATGAAATGGTCCAGCACCCGCACATCCACAAGCGCCAACGCGGCCTTCAGCGTTTGTGTGATTGCCTCGTCTGCGCGTGACGCCTGCGCCGTGCCGCTCGGGTGATTGTGGGCCAGCACCACATTGGCGGCGTTCAGCGCCAGCGCCCGCACCACCACTTCACGCGGGTACACACTGGTCTGCGTGAGCGTGCCCCGGAACATTTCTTCCAGCACGATCAGTCGGTGCGACGCGTCTAAAAACAGCACCGCAAAAATCTCGTGCTCACGCCCGCCCAATTGCAACTGCAAGTAGTCGCGTATGGCCTGGGGTGACGCAAACACCGTTTTTTCTTTGAGCTGGCTGGCCAGCGCGCGCCGGGCCAGTTCCAGCACCGCCACAATTTCAGCGCGTTTGGCAGGCCCCAGGCCTTTGATTTTTTTCAACGCTTCTGCAGGGGTGTGCAGCAGCCCGCCAATGCCGCCAAAAGCATCGACCAGCTCCTGGCCCATTTGCAGTGCGATTTTGCCGGGCAGGCCGGTGCGTAGCAGCAGCGCCAGCAGTTCGGCATCGCTGAGCGCGCCTGGGCCACGGGCGAGCAGCTTTTCACGCGGGCGGGCGTCTTGGGGCAGGTCTTTTAAAAGCATCGAAATGTCACGCGACTTACTTTCTACAATGAGGTCAGTTTACAAACAGTTCCTTGCCCTTTGCCCCCGATTGAAAGTTATATGTCTGCCGCCCAGCAAGTTGACCAGATCCTGATTGAAGCCAGCTCGTTTTTGACGCTGCACTACCGTATGGCCGGCCCTGACGGGGTGGACATCATCAACACCTTTGGTGGCAAGCCTGCCACGCTCAGCCTTGGCACGGACCAGTTGTCGCCAGCTATTGAGCAGCACCTGCTTGGCCTTAAAGAGGGCACGCACACCACGTTTGAGCTGGCTGCAGGCACCGCATTTGGTGAGCGCAACCCGGATTTGGTTCAGTGGGTAGCGCGTAAGCTGCTCAATGAATTGGGCGACCCGGATGAGGCTTATAAAGTTGGCGATGTGGTGCAATTTCCGACCCCAGACGGCACAGGCCAATACGCAGGCAGTGTGGTGCAGGCCAAAGGTGCGGCTGATGCCGTGCAGTTTGATTTCAACCATCCGCTGGCTGGGCAAATTGTGATTTTTGAAGTTCAAGTCATTGGCATACTATGACCCCCACGTTTGTCGCTTCGCGTACTGCACTGCCCCCCGAGGGGGCTATTCCGCCTAAGGGCGGCCTGTCGGCGGAATGTCATGACTAAAAAAACTATGCTGCCCCAAGAAATCCTGTTGGCCGAGCCACGCGGCTTTTGCGCTGGCGTTGACCGCGCGATTGAGATTGTTGAGCGCGCACTCACCAAATTCGGTGCGCCGATTTATGTGCGCCACGAGATTGTTCACAACACTTATGTGGTGAATGACCTCAAAGATAAAGGCGCGATATTTATCGAAGAACTCGCAGACGTGCCGCCCGGTGCCACGCTGGTCTTCAGCGCGCACGGCGTGAGCAAGGCGATTCAACTTGAAGCTGAGCGGCGCGGGTTTCAAATTTTTGATGCGACCTGCCCGCTGGTCACCAAGGTACATGTTGAAGTCGCCAAGCTGCACAAAGAAGGCTATGAGTTCATCATGATCGGCCACAAGGGCCACCCGGAAGTTGAAGGCACGATGGGTCAGCTTGACAGTGGTATTCATCTGGTCGAAGACGTAGCCGATGTGGCGCGCATTGCGCCGCTGCAAACCGAGTTGCTGGCGGTAGTCACGCAAACTACGCTTAGCGTGGACGACGCGGCTGAAATTACTGCTGCCGTCAAAGCGCGTTTTCCGTCGATTCGCTCGCCCAAAATGCAGGATATTTGCTACGCCACACAAAACCGGCAAGACGCGGTAAAGGTATTGAGCTCGCAAGTGGACATTGTGATTGTGGTGGGCAGCCCAACCAGCTCCAACAGCAACCGCTTGCGAGAGCTGGCCGCCAAGCTGGGCACTGTTGCATACATGGTGGACGACGCCAGCGAGCTGCAAGAGAGCTGGTTTATTGGCATGGCTACAGTGGGCTTGACCGCTGGTGCATCTGCGCCCGAAGTGCTGGTCAAGCAGGTGATTGACCGCATCAAGGCACTGGGCGCAGTGTCGATCCGCAAAATGGACGGGATCGAAGAAACCATCAAATTCCCGCTGCCCAAGGGTTTAAAGCTTGACGCGCAAGGCGAGATCAATGCAATGCAAAGCCAGCTGCACCAATTGAGCTGAGAGATGTAGCGGTGATTGACCACTATCAAATTAATAGCTGCTCGCGCCTGTTTTCATTGCGCTACAGCCACTTTATTCATAAAACTCCGCTTTTTAAGCTGCCTGGTAAGGCTCTGGGGGTAGATTGCGCTGAGGTCTGGCTAAAGCTTGAGCACCTGCAAACCGGCGGCAGTTTCAAAGCGCGGGGCATGCTGAACCGATTGATCTCCAACACCATACCGGCAAGCGGCGTAGTGATTGCATCTGGCGGCAACGCAGGCATTGCGGTCGCGGCTGCTGCCAAAGAAATTGGCGTGCGCTGCGAGGTGTTCGTGCCCGAAGTCTCCAGCGCCGCAAAGCGTGCCAGGCTGGCTGCGCTGGGCGCAACCGTGGTGGTGGCAGGCGCAGCGTATGCCGATGCAGCCAAAGCCTGTGTGGCCCGCCAAATTGAAACGGGCGCATTGATGGCGCATGCTTATGACCAGCCCGAAGTATTGGTTGGCAGCGGCACGCTGGCGCTTGAAATCGAGCAGCAGGGCAGCCTGCCTGATTCGGTGCTGGTCAGCGTGGGTGGCGGCGGCTTGATTGGCGGCGTTGCAAGCTGGTTTATGCGGCGCTCACGCGTGGTAGCGCTGGAGCCCGAGCTGGCGCCCACGCTGCACAGTGCCAGGCGCGCAGGCCAGCCGGTAGATGTTGCGGTAAGCGGCATCGCGGCAGATGCGTTGGGTGCAAAGCGCATCGGTGATTTGGCTTGGGAGGCCACGCAGGCGCATGTGCGCGACGCGTTGCTGCTCACAGACGAGTCAATTCGCGCTGCCCAGTTGTGGCTCTGGAAAGAGCTCAAGCTGGCGGTTGAACCCGCCGCTGCCTTGCCACTGGCAGCCCTGCACAGTGGCACCTACAGACCGCGCGCTGATGAAAAAGTTTGCCTGATTATTTGCGGCGCAAACGTAGACCTTTCAACTCTGGCCTGAACGGGCCTCCCTACAATCTCAGCATGCTTGACATTACCCAACTACGCAAAGACCTGCCAGCGGTCATATCCCGCCTTGAAACCCGAAAAGCTGGCCAGACATTTTTGGATGTAGCTGCGTTTACAGCGCTAGAGGCCGAGCGCAAAACTATTCAAAGCCGAACCGAGGAGCTGCAAAACACCCGCAACACGCTGTCCAAACAAATCGGCCAGCTCAAAGCAAAGGGCGAAGACGCCAGCGCCGCGATGGCTTTGGTCAGCAGCTCCAAAGCAGAGCTGGAAGCTTCTAGCGCCAGGCTCGATCAGATTCAAATTGAATTGCAGGGTTTGTTGCTGGCTGTTCCAAACTTGCCGCACGAAAGTGTGCCGCCCGGCAAAGGCGAAGACGGCAATGTTGAGGTGCGCAAATGGAGCCCTGTGGGCGGCATCGGCGGCACCCCTGCCGCGCTTGCTTTTGCGCCCAAAGACCACGTGGACGTTGGCCAGCCTTTGGGGCTGAACTTTGAGTTGGGCACCAAGCTCACGGGTTCGCGCTTTACCGTTATGCAGGGCGATTTGGCACGCCTGCACAGGGCATTGGCGGCTTTCATGCTTGACGTGCAAACGCAAGAGCACGGGTATACCGAGTGCTACGTGCCATACATCGTCAATGCTGATTCCTTGCGCGGCACAGGGCAGTTGCCCAAGTTTGAAGAAGACTTGTTTGCGGCAAAAAAGGGCGGACAAGAAGGTGAAGCTGAAAACACCGCGCTGTATCTGATTCCCACCTCAGAAGTGCCGCTGACCAACTTCGTGCGCGATGTCATCACGCCCGAGTCTGACTTGCCCCTCCAATTCACCGCGCACACACCATGCTTCAGGTCTGAAGCCGGCAGCTACGGGCGTGACACACGCGGCATGATTCGCCAGCACCAATTCGACAAGGTTGAAATGGTGCAAATCGTGCACCCTGAAAAAAGCTAC
>JANPDQ010000168.1:0-7548 GCA_031431575.1 Polaromonas sp. | reverse complement strand
TTGGCCCAAGGCGTGCTGGTTAAAAACGTTTCTAAAATGCATGCACTGCTCGCCAATTGTTTGCGCCTGACGGTTGGCACGGCGGATGAAAATCTGCTGATGCTGGCGGCGCTTGAAAAATCTTTATGACCACAACACTTTCCCAACGCACGGCAGAAGTCTCACGCAACACCGCCGAGACCAAAATCACCGTCAAGCTCAACCTAGACGGCACCGGCCAGTCCAAGCTGTCAACAGGCATCGGTTTTTTTGACCACATGCTTGACCAGATCGCACGCCACGGCCTGATTGACCTCGACATTCATTGCGTGGGCGACCTGCACATTGACGGCCACCACACGGTGGAAGACGTGGGCATCACGCTTGGCCAGGCGGTTGCCCAAGCTGTGGGCGACAAAAAAGGCCTGCGCCGCTACGGCCACGCCTATGTGCCGCTTGATGAAGCACTGAGCCGCGTAGTGGTTGATTTTTCAGGCCGCCCAGGGCTGGACATGCATGTGCCATTCAAAACGGAGCTGATCGGCACGTTTGACAGCCAGCTGGCTTATGAGTTTTTTCAGGGTTTTGTGAACCACGCATTTGTCACGCTGCATATTGACAACTTGCGTGGCGAAAACTCGCACCACCAGGCTGAAACGGTGTTCAAAGCGTTTGCACGCGCGCTGCGTATGGCTTTGGAGATTGA
Organism: Polaromonas sp.; assembly: GCA_031431575.1. Lineage (GTDB taxonomy): Bacteria > Pseudomonadota > Gammaproteobacteria > Burkholderiales > Burkholderiaceae_C > Polaromonas. Next base: position 6,863 of record JANPDQ010000168.1, on the reverse strand, counting down.
CCCGCGCGCCGCAAACGTCATTCCGTCGACCAAAGGCTCTTTGTGAACAACATTTGGCCCTAAGTTGCTCGAAAAAGGCTCAAATCTCGTATTTTTAGTATATTTTAGACCTGTAGCCCAATAAAAGTGGGCGCGAGCAGCTCCTAATTTAATAGCGTGTAACCCTGTAATGACCTCATCTAAAACCGTTGCTGTAATTGACTACGGGATGGGCAACCTGCGCTCAGTCTCGCAAGCTGTGCAGCACGTGGCCCAGGGCAGCGGGTTTGATGTGGTGGTCACTTCAAAGCCTGAAGACGTGATGAACGCCGAGCGCATCGTTTTGCCGGGTCAGGGCGCCATTGCCGACTGCATGCGCGAGCTGCAGGATTCCGGTTTGATGGACTCGGTACTGCACGCCGCCGCCAACAAGCCACTTTTTGGCGTGTGTGTGGGCATGCAAATGCTGCTTACCCACAGCGCAGAAGGCCAGCGCGGCGATGGCGGCGCGGGCACTGTGGGGCTGAATCTAATCCCTGGTGAGGTGCTTAAATTTGACCTGGCAGGGCAAATCCAGGCTGACGGCAGCCGCTACAAAGTCCCCCAAATGGGCTGGAACCAGGTCTGCCAGTCGGCGCCCGCACACCCGCTATGGGCCGGTGTTCCAAACGACTCTTACTTTTACTTCGTGCACAGCTTTTATGCCCGTCCGTCTGATACGCGCCACATCGCGGGCACTGCCGAATTCGGTGAGCGCTTCTGCGCGGCAATTGCACGCGATAATATTTTCGCGACCCAGTTTCATCCCGAAAAAAGCGCAGAACAAGGCCTGGCTTTGTACCGCAACTTTCTGAGCTGGAATCCTTAAAACCCTGTTACCCCGCTCAAGAGCGTCATATTTAACCGCCACATGCTACTTATTCCTGCGATTGACCTGAAAGACGGTCACTGCGTACGCCTCAAACAAGGCGACATGGATCAATCCACCGTCTTTAGCGAAGACCCTGCAGCCATGGCGCGAAATTGGGTTAGCAAGGGCGCGCGCCGCCTGCATTTGGTGGACCTGAACGGCGCGTTTGCAGGCAAGCCAAAAAATGACGTAGCGATCAAGAAAATTCTTGCCGAAGTTGGCTTGGAGATTGACGTACAGCTCGGCGGTGGTATTCGTGACCTGGACACCATAGAGCGCTACCTTGACGCTGGCCTGCGCTACGTGATCATTGGTACGGCAGCGGTGAAAAACCCCGGTTTTTTGCAAGACGCCTGCACCGCATTTGGTGGCCACATCATTGTTGGCTTGGACGCAAAGGACGGCAAAGTCGCCACCGACGGCTGGAGCAAAGTCACCGCTCACAATGTGATTGACCTGGCCAAAAAATTTGAAGACTTCGGTGTTGAATCGATCATCTACACCGACATTGGCCGCGACGGAATGCTTAGCGGCATCAACATGGACGCTACCGTGAAATTGGCCCAAGCCTTAACGATTCCTGTTATTGCGTCAGGCGGCTTATCTAACATGGCTGACATTGAAGCGCTATGCGCAGTAGAAGACGAAGGCGTAGAAGGCGTGATTTGCGGCCGCTCGATATACAGCGGCGATCTGGATTTTGAGGCGGCGCAGGCTCGGGCTGATGAGTTAAATGGATAGTCCAACAACTGAGCGAAAGATTCCCTTTTGGGGTGTGGCTCTAACAGTCGGACTGTGCATTGCCCTAGTCCTGGGATATGTGGCGATTGAGTATGGTTTTTCAGCCATACCGGGCTTTTTGCTGTTCTGCATAGGATTAGCAGTAGTACTTCCCATCATCGTCCTCCTATCCAATTCCTGACTCCATGCTCGCCAAAAGAATCATTCCTTGCTTGGACGTTACCGGCGGCCGCGTCGTCAAAGGCGTTAACTTCACACAGTTGCGCGATGCTGGCGACCCGGTCGAAATTGCTGCACGCTACAACGACCAAGGCGCTGACGAGCTGACCTTTTTAGACATCACCGCCACCAGCGATGGCCGCGATTTGATTTTGCACATCATCGAAGCCGTGGCCAGCCAGGTGTTTATTCCGCTTACCGTTGGTGGTGGAGTGCGCACAGTTGAAGATGTGCGGCGACTGCTCAACGCCGGTGCCGACAAAACCAGTTTTAATTCTGCCGCCATTGCCAATCCGCAGGTCATTGAAGACGCATCTGCCAAATATGGCGCGCAGTGCATCGTTGTGGCAATTGATGCAAAGCGGCGGTCTGAAGAAGACTCAAGAACGCGCGGCCCCGGCTGGGACGTGTACAGCCACGGTGGCCGTAAAAACACCGGGCTTGATGCTGTAGCCTGGGCCTGCGAGATGGTGCAGCGCGGCGCAGGCGAAATTTTGCTGACCAGCATGGACCGCGACGGCACCAAATCAGGATTTGATCTGGCGCTGACCCGCGCTGTGAGCGACGCTGTAGCCGTGCCGGTCATTGCTTCTGGCGGTGTAGGAAATCTGGAGCACTTGGCAGATGGCATCCAAATTGGTGGGGCAGATGCGGTGCTGGCGGCGAGCATTTTTCACTACGGTGAATTCACGGTGCAGCAGGCCAAGCAGCACATGGCCGCACGCGGCATTCCGGTGCGTTTGTAACGTAAAAAAGCCGGGCGCTCTTACGCAGGCCCGGTTTTTTCTGCAGGCCAAATCAACTGGCCATGCGTTGCGCGCTTCAAGCCTTCGGCAAAATAACTCTGTTGACTGTGTGAATCACCCCATTGCTGGTGAACAAATCGGTAGCGGTGATGTTGGTCAGGCGGGCGCGCTGGTCGGCCAGCACGAACGTTGGGCTAATAGTGAAGGTCTCGCCCTGGAGCGTTGCAATCGGGGTTGCAGGAATGTCGACCTTCAGCACCCGGCCGCTGACAACGTGGTACGTCAGGATTTTGGAGAGCAGTGGCACGTTTGCAAACAGCGCTGCCTTGGTGATTCCCAGCTCGGTCAACGCCGCGGCAAAGGCGTCATTGGTGGGTGCAAACACAGTCAACGGGCCTGCACCTGACAAGGCACCTTGCAAATTGGCAGCAATAACTGCTTCTACCAAGATGCTGAAGCTAGGCGCGCCTTGAGCGGTCTCAACAATGTTTTTGTTTGCGGGCAAAATTACTTTATCGATGATGTGCACCACGCCATTGGAGGCTTGTACGTCGGTTGCAATAATCTTTGATGTACGGTTACGACCATCGGTAATGGTCAATACGCCGCCAGGCGCTTCGACCTTGAAAACGCCTTTTTGCAGCGTGCTGATGGCTTTGCCGATGGGAACGCCTGCTTTTTCAACTTTCGAGCCCAGCACGTGATAAGTCAAAACCGCTGTTAGAAGCGCTTTATCGGCAAGCAGCGCCGCTTTGGTCACGTTTAATTCGGTCAAAAGCGCAGCAAAAGCATCGTTGTTTGGTGCGAATACAGTAAATGGGCCAGCGCCAGACAACGTTGTGGCCAAATCTGCTGCCACGACGGCTTCAACGAGAATACTCAGGCTAGACGTAGCTTTTGCAAGCTCAACGATATTTGGCGTTGGCGCGGCAGCGGGTTGCGTCGGAGCAGCCGGGTCGTCGCTGCCGCCACAGCCTGCCAACAGGCCCGTGGTACCTGTTGCTGCTGCCAAACCCGCCAACATAAGTGCTTTTCTACGATCCATGGTGTATCTCCAATAATGATTAAAAAGTGTCTGTTTAAAGACTTTAAATTTACTATCGACAAACAACATGAGTAGTAAATACCAATCAGTATTTATCGAGACCGAAGAGTAATTTAATAAACTAGCTCGTACAAATTAATTTACGAATCTTTACATTTATGCGGAGGCGGTAGCTTGGGGGCCATCTGCTCGGGCTCAAACTGCCGTGGCTATCAGCGACAATCAGCGTCATGGATTGGCTTAAAAATATCAAATGGGATGAACGTGGCTTGGTGCCCGTTATCGCTCAAGAGTTGTCCAGCGGTGATGTGTTGATGTTTGCCTGGATGAATCGTGAGGCGCTTGAAAAAACCGCTGAACTGGGCAGGGCTGTGTACTTCAGCCGGTCGCGCGGCAAGCTATGGTTCAAGGGTGAAGAGTCGGGGCACGTGCAAACCGTGCATGAAATTCGCCTCGATTGCGACAGCGATGTGGTTTTGCTTAAAGTCACCCAACTGGGACATGAACCAGGCATCTCCTGCCACACGGGGCGGCACAGCTGCTTTTTTAGCCTCTACAAAGATGGCCAGTGGATAGTTACCGAGCCGGTCTTGAAAGATCCGACAAGCATCTATAAATAACCGTTATGAATTCAATCGACAGCCTGAGCCGCCTGGCGCAAACCATAGAGACCCGAAAACCAGCCAACGGTGGTGATGCGGACGCGAGCTACGTGGCACGTCTGCTGGCCAAAGGTCCTGATGCATTCTTGAAAAAAATCGGTGAAGAAGCGACCGAAGTGGTCATGGCAGCAAAAGACATTGATTGCGATCCGACCCAACCAGCGCTGCGCGCAGCTTTGGTGGGCGAGGTAGCCGATTTGTGGTTTCACTCCATGATTGCATTGGCACACTACGGCTTGAGCCCGATTGACGTGGTAGCCGAGCTGGAGCGCCGCGCGGGCACCAGCGGCGTCGAAGAAAAAGCGCTGCGCAAAGCAGTACAGCGCGAAGCGTCAAATGACTGATCCAAGAGCAAATATGAACGATGAAGTCGCTATTTCGACACCCGACGAAGGTCTTAAAACCTGGGGCTGGTTGAGTTATTTTCTGCATCTGGTGGTCGCGGTTGCAGCTGTCCTGCCCGGAGCCCAAGTGTCTGTCGTATTACTCATCATTGCGCTGATCATTGATTTGGTCAAGCGTGGCGATTCTGCCAATACGTGGCAGGCATCCCACTTCAGCTGGCGTATTCGAACTGTGCTGTGGGCCGGGTTGCTTTACGCGGTGACGAGTTGGCTTTGGTTTTTGTTCATCATTCCGGGCTGGATTGCCTGGACGCTGATTTCCATCTGGTTTTTATACCGTATCGTGCTGGGCATGGTGCGCATGAACGCCAATCGGGCGGTTGATTAAGCATGGGCAGTCACGAAAACTGTTTGTTTTGCAAAATTATCGAACGCAAAATTCCCAGCCGAATCGTTTTTGAAGACGATGAGATTTTTGCCTTTCATGACATCAACCCTTGGGCACCGGTGCATTTTTTAATAGTGCCAAAACTGCATATTCCGTCAATCGCTCAGCTTGAATCGCAGCACGCGGCACTAATTGGGCGCATGATGGTGCTCGCACCCAAGCTCGCGCTTGAACAGGGCTGCAAGCCTTATCCGGAAGGTGGATTTCGGCTGGTTACAAATACCGGCGCAGAAGGTGGGCAAGAAGTGCATCATCTGCATTTTCACGTCATGGGCGGGCCCCGGCCGTGGCTGCGCGGCTAGGGCGGGCAGCAAGGTTCTTCGTAAACCCCACCACTTGACATGCAAGCCCTTTAGAATCAAGTCATCATCGGAAAATCTGCAAGCGGCGCATCAGTAACATTTCAGGAGTACATCATGGGTTCATTTTCTATTTGGCATTGGGCAATTGTTCTGTTGATCGTGGTGATGGTGTTTGGCACCAAGAAACTGCGCAACATGGGCGGCGACTTGGGTGGTGCCGTTAAAGGTTTTAAAGACGGCATGAAAGATGGCGGAACCACGGCTGCCGACGACAAGGCTGCAACCCAGGTTGCCAACGGCCAGGCGGTTGATAAAACAACGATTGACGTTGAAGCCAAACAAAAACTGTGAATCCCCACGTTTGTCGCTTCGGCTGCTGCTCAGCGGCCCATAACCCGCCATGATTGACTTAGGCGTATCGAAGATTGCACTGATTGGCGCTGTAGCGTTGATCGTGATTGGTCCTGAAAAGCTCCCGCGCCTGGCGCGCACCATCGGAACGCTGTTGGGTAAGGCCCAGCGGTATGTGGCCGACGTGAAGCAGGAAGTCAGCCGGTCGATGGAGCTCGATGAGCTCAAGAAGATGAAAGACACCGTTGAAGGTGCAGCGCGCGACGTTGAAAATTCGATTCAGACCAACGCCAGTGATTTTGAAAAATCGTGGTCTGAAACCACAGGCGATACAAGTTCAGTTTTGGCTGAGCCTGAAATGCCGCTTGAATACAAGCACCCCAAGAAGAAGTGGCGCCTGAAAACCGGCGCTACGCCGCAGTGGTACAAGGCTCGGTCAGGCACGCGCACACGGGCGCAGTCTGGCGCAGCGCGGGTTGCCCGCTTTAGGCCCGTCAAGTCCAGTTAAACATCACCGCGCAATGCAGTTGTTTTGCGCGGTGAATTTCCATAGATTCCATGTCCGACCCTTCCATTGAAAAGCCGGTAGAGCCGCCCAAGCCAGACGAGTTGGCCGGCAGCGAACAGCCGTTTGTCCACCACCTGATGGAGCTGCGCAACCGCATGATTTGGGCGGTGTTGGCGATCGGAATTGCTGCTGCCGGGCTTGCAATTTACCCAGGTCCGGGCGCGCTGTACGACCTGATGGCAGCGCCGCTGGTTGCCACGCTGCCAAAGGGCGCTACGCTTATCGCAACCAACGTGATTTCGCCGTTTGTTGTGCCGATCAAAATTTTGTTCATGGCCGCGTTCATGATTGCGCTGCCAGTGGTGCTTTATCAGGTGTGGGCGTTTGTGGCGCCGGGGCTTTACTCGCATGAAAAAAAGCTGGTGATGCCGCTGGTGATCTCCAGCACGCTACTGTTTTTTATAGGAGTGGCGTTTTGCTACTTTGTGGTGTTCGGCCAGGTGTTCACGTTTATTCAAAGCTTCGCGCCAAAGTCCATCACAGCCGCGCCAGACATCGAAGAGTATTTAAACTTTGTACTTGGCATGTTTTTGGCGTTTGGACTGGCT